>SHXO01000017.1 GCA_009693245.1 Betaproteobacteria bacterium
GGTGGGTTGAGGCTGAGATCACGATTTCGTCTGCTGAGGCTAATCCCTGCAGCCGCGCCGCAAGGTTAGGGGTTTCCCCGACAGCAAGCTTGGGTATGGAGGCATCGCCGCCACCGGTTTCGCCCACCACGACCGGGCCGGTGGCGATGCCAACGCGCACGCAAAGTGGGGCTGGCGCCGCGGCTTTCTTCACCGCACCCACGATCTCCAACGCCGATCTCACCGCCCGCTCCGCATCGTCCTCATGCGCGCGCGGAAATCCGAAGTAGACCATCAACCCATCGCCCAAATACTGCGTCACGTGGCCTTCGTACTTCTCGATAACGCTTCGGCACGCCTGCTGGTACTGCTTCATTAAGTCGCGCAACGCCTCCGGATCGAGCTGCTGCGCGAGCGCGGTCGAGCCGACCAAGCCGCAGAACATGATTGTGAGCTGGCGGCGTTCGGCTTCGGCAATGACTTCGTTCATCGCCGGATCGAGTGCGGGCGGAGCGCCGAGCGTTTCCACCGCTTCGAGAAATCGCTTGCGATGGCCTAAAGTCAGACCGAGATCTTTAAGATCCGCCTCGGTCAGCTTGCGCGCCACCGCGAAGTCAACATCATTCTCGGCGAACACGGACGCGTATTGCTCTAGGCCGTATTGGCGCAGCCAGTCCGCGAAAGACGACACCACCACTGTTCTCCCGAAAGTGTCGTACGTGCCGGCGCACCGCTTCGCCGGGACCCATGTTCGCTAGAGTACGGCAGCGACCACAGGGTGTGGAACTTCTTCTCGTACCGTCACCGCCCTCGGTAGCCAGCCTCCCGCTGATGACGAATGGAGACTACGCGAACCAACTTTTCCACCTGCGAGTATTCGTAGAGCGCGACGTATCCTGTCTTGCCTTGCGAAATAACCAACTCTCGGAGCATTGGGCGAGGCCGGCCAGCGGCTGCGCCGCCCACGCTACGAATAAGCCGGCCAATCTGGGGATGCTGCTCCAGGACGAGTGTCGCGGTTCGAATGTTTTCTACGTGGTCCAGGGCCGTTTCCGGATCGCGCTCGAAGTTGAATTCGAAGATGCGCTCTATATCGGCCAGCGCTTCTTCGGCAAAGACGATCACGGCAGTTTGCGTGGCTTTGGCCTTACGGGAGTTTCGCCCTTTGCCAGGCGCGAAAAATACTCAAAGACCTCCTTTGCGGGAATACCTACTCCCGCCTTCTTCATCTTGGCCAGTCTGCGAGCGGCTTCAGCCTGAAATACGGCGCGCGCTTCTTCATCCTCTATCTTCTCGCGGATCGCTTCGAGCATGAAGGCGTGCGGGGTAACCTCGCGAGCTTTGGCTAGTTTGGCGATACGGGTCTTTACGTCTTCGGGAACTCGCAGGGAAATTGCCATGAAAAGAATAGTATTACATTTGAGATACATGAAATCGTACTACCCGCTATCGCAGGTGGTCAAGTCCGCGAATGGAAGGGGCGGGACCCGCTACGACACCGGCCGAATACCCCACGCAATCCGAATTCCGGCCAGCGTGCAGGCCACCGCGATCAAACCCACCACCCAGTAGCGCGTGAGGGCGCCGGTGTCAGTGTGGCAGACGATGAATCCCCCGCAGAGCGAGGCCAACCCTGATGAGAAGTGTTGGAGGGCCGTATTAAAACTCATCAAGCTGCCGCGCATGCTCGGTTGCGCGCTGGCGTTCACCAGCGCCATGGCCGGGACGAAGCGGCCGGAGACGAATATGAAAAACAAGGTGCTGCTGCAAAGCATGAGCCAAAGCGGCACGGGAGGAAGATTGGTGACCGTCACCAGCGGGATTAGCGAGAGGATAGCAACGACGGCGAATACTTCGCGCTTGCCATGACGGTCCGACAGGCGGCCGATGAAGCGCGAAGTGAAAGCGGTGGCCAGCCCGCCGAAAAAGTAGATGTAGGGCAAGTCGCTCTCCTTGATCCCGACGTTGCTCACCGCATATGGGCTCAAGAACGGGATGACGGAAAATCCCCCGAACACGAGCATGGCGGGCAACGCCAAGGCGCGGCGGTGATTCGCATCCGCGAACACGGTGCGCATTTGTTGCAAGGCTTTTGTGGCGGACCTTCCCTCCCGCATATGCGCACGCATTTGCGGGACGGTCCTCCACACGCCGAACAGGACGAGCGAGGACACGGCGGCGAGAAACAGAAAAGGGGCGCGCCACTGGAACTGGTTGGCGAGGAAGAGCCCGGTGGGAACTCCCGCGACGGCGGCGATGGAGAATGCGGACATCACCGCGCCGGTGGCGGCGCCGCGCCTTTCTTGCGGAATAGCGTCTCCGAGGATGGCATGGACCACCGCACCCGCCACGCCGCCAAAGGCGCCGGCGACGATGCGCGCGGCCAGCAACGTCCCATAACCAGCAGCAAAACCGCATAGCAGTGTGGACACCACGAATCCGGCGTAAAGAAAGAGCAAGGCTCGCTTGCGATCGAAGCGGTCTATGTAGAACGCCGTCAGCAATGCCGAGAGCGCCGCGCTCAAGGTATAGGCCGCCACCAAGAAACCGAATTCGCGCGCGCCGATGTGAAGCACGCGCATCAACTGCGGGCCCAGGGGCATCAGCACCATGAAATCCATGATGTGCGTGAACTGGACACTCGCCAAGATGACGACGAGAAGGCGCTCGCTGATGACGTGGTTTTTCAAGTTATAAACTTCACTGCGCGGACGCGGCACGGAGGGTAAGATACTTCAAAAATCTCTCTTGCGATGGCGCACGGCGCAGAAGGCGATGATCAGGGCACTGGGTATTCCTACCCAGACTAGTTCGCTGTAAATCGTCTCCAAACCGCGATCGGAAAAAAATCCCGCGCCGATGGGCGAGACTTTGATGGGCGTGACCGGAAAGAAATAACGTCCGTGATCGATGGGCCAGAAAAACGCCACGCCCAACCCTCCGTTGGTGAGCGCATCGAGCACACCATGGAAAGCCACGCACAGCAGCAGAAATGCGCAGAGACTCCGCCGGTAGCGCGCCCACATGGGTTCCCGGTAGAAAACCCATAGCGCGGCGAAGGCCAGCAGCGCCGCGAATACGAGGGAATGGGTAAACCCCCGGTGCCCGAACGGGTGCGAGTAAGGAATGCCCAGCGAAAAGGCGAGCACATCGAGGTCGGGAATGATGGCGCACGTCATGCCGATAAGGACAGGTTTGATGCCGAGGCCACGCGGTAATACCGCAGTCCCGATGGCGGCGCTCGCCAAGACGTGAGAAAAAATAGTGGGCATGGATGCGCTACGCCGCGGGCTGGGGTGAAATGTGAGCGAGTACGGTGGCCGAAGGTTGCGCCACGTTCGCCACGTATTGGCGCATGAGAGCGGGCAAGGATCGCAGAACCAAATCCAGGCCCAGGAGATCCGCCGCCTGGAGGGCTTGCGCCACCACGTCACCGGTTAGAGCAGCTTGCGCGAGCGTGGAAGCCGGCGCGTAGCTGATGTGCCAGGGCTCGGGCGATATGCCGCCGCGTTCCTGGTCGTAAGGGCGAAAGAAACCGAAGCGATCCAGATTCGCGCCAAGCCATTGCGAGAGCCTGCCGAATATTCCGTCAGGCGCATACTCTTCGGGAATCAATTGCACGCGGTAGGATTCGGGCATGGAAGCATGGTCGTACACGTCTATTTCCGTACCCCAGTGATGCCGGCTGGTGCCGGGCAGCGCTGACCAGACGAGGATCGCATCGATCTTCTGCTCATCTGTAAGCGCCGAGGCGTCCATGACTTGCCCGTCACGGCTATAAAGCGTGCGCTCGCCGCGAAACTTGCGATTCCAGATCAGCACCTGGGTATCGAAGTCACGAAAGCTGCTATAGGGGCGCAAGTCAATACCCTCCCGCGCGGCTTCGGCGCGCATCGCCAGGAAAGGTTGGACCACGCCGTGATGCAAGGCGCAGCGCGGCTCATCGAGTTGCGTGATGTGCGTGCGGGCACGCCCGGTGAGTTCGAGTTCGTTCAGTGCCGCAGGACGCATTTTTCAAAAAGACCGGGAAGTAAGCGCACTGGATCGTAGCGCGATTTGAGTTGCTCGTAGGCGTGGCGGTCGTAGCTCCGCCAAAACTCCTCTTCGGTGAAGTAGATGTCCGAGTACAAGGACTTGATGCTGTCTAGACGCGCCACTTCGCCCTCGATCAAACGGTTGTGGTGCCCGTGCGCAAACGGCTCGCGCGTGCGCACCACGTCCCAGAAGCCGAAATTCACGTAGGTGACGCCCGCTTGCATGGGAAACAGCGGGTAGCGGCGGCGGGAATCGTACACCCGGACGGGGCATATCCAGACGGGCAGGATGCCGGTCTCTTTCATCAAGAAGGCGAGAAACTCCGCGCAATGTTCCAAGGGGATATCCACGTCTTGGATGACGGATTCGCGGTGCATGCCCGTCAGACGATCCAAGCGCTGAGTCACGCGCCAGCGGCTGTTCCAGCGCATGACCTGGGTGTAGAAACGCGAATTCAAGCGCCGGCGGCCCAGCAGCCGGCGCACTAGGGGTTGCTGGGCGCCAAAATTCTTCGAGCACCAAAACCAATCCGTGTCCCAGCGCCAAAGGTAATCCTCGGTGCGCAAGTAGTCCTCTTCGCGGTTTAGCAAGGAGCGGTAGTAGATGTGCTCGAAGGTGTAATCGCTGCTGTAGGGAGCCTGCTCGCAAAAGCGGCCCCTGCACAGCACCATTTCACTGCCGCCGAACACCACGCCATCGAGGAAATCGGTGTCTTCTTGGCATGCGGCTCCCAGGTCGCGAAAGAAATGTTCCGAATCTTGGTAGCGGCGGTATTCGGTGCGCACGAAAGCCTTCACGGGAACCGCCTTCGCGCGCACCCGCAACGCATACCCCAGGGTCCCGTAGGAGTTGGGCAGCCCAAGGAAGAGGTCGCGATGCTCGTTTTCTGGCGTACATAGCACGACCTCGGCATTGGATAGCAACACGTCCATTTCCTGAACTGTTTCATGCACCAAACCGTACTTGAAGGCCGAGGACTCGATGCCCACGCCTGCCACGGCACCGCCCAAGGTGATGGATTTGAGTTGCAGCACCACGGCCGGCATCACGCCTTGGGGGAGGCTCGCGGCCACGAGAGCATCGTAAGGGGTCATGCCTTCCGCCTCGATCCAGCCCTCCTCCTTGTTGACCCCGAGAACGTGATGAAAGTCGCGCACGTCCAAACGGTGCTTGCTCGCTGCCGCGCGGTCGCGGAAAAGATTGGGGGTTCGTTTATCGAGGCCCACGGGCCCGCGGGCCGCCACCATATCGCGCACCAATCGCTCCCGGCGTTGGGCGTGGGAGGTCACTTCGCGGTTGCCTCTTCCGGAACGGGCGCATGGGAGGAAGCAGTATCTTCGGCGTACAAAAAGAAACGGCTCATGGGATAGGCGTTGCGCGCGACATTGCCTTTGCTGAATACGATCTGGAACAGACCGGTGTTGCTGCGCGGAGATCTGAACATCTCCGCGCACGAGTACAAGTACGTGCGCCACACGCGGCGAAAACGCTCATTGAACCGCCGCGTGTTGAGCGCCTGAATTCTCGGCCAGTGGCTATCGAAGCGTTCGGCCCAGGCATCGAGGGTATGGGCGTAGTGCCGCCGTAAATTCTCCACGTCCAGCACTTCCAGTCCGCAGGCCTCCATGGCCGCCAGGGTTTCGGACAAGCTGGGGATCCAGCCGCCCGGAAACACATGCTTCCGGATGTAGAACTCCGTATCCCGAACGCCCACGTGACCGATGAAATGGAGCATTCCGAGGCCGCCGCGTTTAAGAAACCGCGCGTGCGCCTGCACCACTTCCTCCAACTGGTCGCGGCCGGCGTGTTCCAGGACGCCGATGGAAACGACTTTGTCGTACTCTTTATCCACCTCTCGAAAATCCGCTTCGCGCACGCTCAGGGAATCGTTCATCCCGCGGCGGGAGATTTCATCGCGCAGCCAAGGTACTTGCTCGCTGGCGTTGTTCAGGCCCGTGACCCGCGCGCCGTGATGTTGGCGCGCGTGAAACATGAAGCCGCCAAAGCCGCAGCCGATATCCACCACGCTGTCCCCCGGCCGCAACCGCACCTTCTTGCACACATGCTCCCCCTTGTTGCGCTGGGCCTCTTCCAGGTTCGTGGCGCCTTCCTTCCAATAGGCGCAGGTGTACATCATGAGATCCCGGTCTAGCCATTGACCGTAGAAATCTTCTCCCAAGCAGTAGTGAAAGCGCGCATTGTTCTTGGCTTGTTTCATCCGGCGGTTCGAGTACCGCAACTCGTGCCACTGGTTGCGTATCCACACCAGGGGATTGCGCCGGCTTTCGAACCCGCTCTCGAAGGCGATGCGAAAGGGCAGCGCGAAGTCTCCGTCCACATCGAGCTGGCCGTCGAAATAGGCCTCCAGGAATCCCACATGACCTTGGGCTAGCGCACGCAATTCTCCGAGCAGGGAGTTGAATCGCAACTTCAGCGCGTGGTCTTCCGCGCGGTTACGATGGACCGAACCGTCGGCGAAAGTAGTTTCGAACGACAACGCCGTGCGCGTCCCGAGCGATGAAATAAGCGGTCTGAGCGGTGAGGCCACGTATTCCTCCTGCGATGGACGGATGGGGACTGGCGCTAAGCACGTACTTTAAACCACCCCGTGAAGCTCCAGCGTTCGCGCGTGGCGGGAAGCACTTCGTGATGGATGCGGCCGCTCAGAAAAGCCACCAGCGTGCCACCTTCTGGCAACACATCCACGCAGTCATCCTGTTCGCGGCCTGGATACATCCGCAGTTGGCCACCATCGGCTGGCTGCCACGCTTCGTTGAGATAAAGAATGCACGATACAACATGCGCGGAGCCATCGCTGAAGCGGTCCAGGTGGCGGGCGTAATGAGCACCCGGCGCGTAGCGGGTGAGATGCGCTTCGAATTCAAACAGCCCGAGGTAGAGCTGTTCGTTAAGCGCGAGCCGTAGAGTCTCGAACCCGGAGAACAGCGAACTCAGCGCTGGTTCGTCCGCGTCCACCCAGCAGATGGAGTCTGCGCGCACGGACGCGTTGGCTTCCCGCTTGCGCCCGATACCTCCCGCCGTGAAGGCCCCGGTTTGCCAGCGCTCGCGGGCGTAGGTTCTTAGCTGCTCCACTTGCTCTGACGGCATGGCCGACGGCACGACGCACCATCCCTGGCCATACAGGGCCGCGCTTAAGCGTTGTATCCGCGAGGGTGAAAGATCCAGCAACGGATTACAACCAGCGCATCATTCCCATTTCGAAGGGATTGGCGAGCAACTCATGGTGAGGGTACACGCGCACACTGTATTCCAGCTTGCCGCACATGCCAGGCGTGAAATCGAACCTGAAGCGGTGTTCGCCGCGATCGGTGGTTCCTTCCAGGCATGTCAGCGGGTAGCCGCTCTTGACTTGCAGGTGCGCTTCGGAGGTATCGCGTTGAACCATGACTTCCACCGTCACGTCCTCGGGCCGCAACCCATTGAGTTGCACGGCCACTTCCATGGACATGGATTCGCTGAACCAGATGTTGCGCCGTGGCGTATCCAGGCGGCGAATTTGCACGTCTGACCAGCCCTTGCGCACCCTCGCCTTCCAGGCGGCGAGTTCCTTCGCGCCCTGAAAATCGCCGCCATGCAGGAGCGCGCCCTGCCGTGTGGCGGGGACGTAGAAGTTTTGCAGGTACTCCGTCAGCATGCGCGTGGAACTGAAACGCGGCATGAGGGTCGCCATGGAGCGCTTGGCCATGCGTACCCAGTTAGGCGAATAGCCCATGTCGTTGCGGCCGTAATAGGTGGGAATGACCTGGTCTTGCAGCAGCTCGTAAAGGGATTTCGATTCCTCCGCGTTGCGCTTGGCTTCGTCCGCGTTCTCCGCGACGGGCTTGATGGCCCATCCGTTATGGCCGTCGTAACCTTCATCCCACCAGCCATCGAGCACGCTGAGGTTCAAGGTGCCGTTGATGCCCGCCTTCATGCCGGAAGTACCGCTTGCCTCCAGGGGATAGACCGGGTTATTGAGCCACACGTCCACCCCCGAGACCAGGAAGCGGGCGAGCCGCATGTCGTAGTCTTCCACCAGAAGCATGCGGCCCTCGAACTCCGGGTGCTTGGAGATCTCCGAGATGCGGCGAATGATGTCCTGCCCTGGCCGGTCCGCGGGGTGAGCCTTGCCGGCAAAAAGGAAAAGAACGGGTTTTTCGTCGTTGCACAGGATCTGGCGTAACCAATCCAGGTTCTCGAAGATGAGACCGGCGCGCTTGTAGGTAGCGAAGCGGCGCGCGAATCCGATGGTGAGAACCTTCGGATGGTCCATATCCGCGAACTTGAGCAAGCGGTCCAGGTGCGCCTGCGAGCCCCGGTTGCGCAGATGCTGGCTGGTGATTCGCTGGCGGACGACCTTGAGCATCTGCGCTTTCAGCGTTTGGCGCACGCTCCAAAACAACTGGTCGGGGATGGCATCGATACGCTCCCAGAATTCCGGATCGGTCAGGTGGCGGGTCCAGTCGAATCCCAGGTACTTCTCGAACTGGTCCGCCCATTCCTGCGCCAGCCAAGTCTGCACGTGCACCCCGTTGGTGACGTAACTCATGGGGTTGTCTTTCGCATCGATCTGCGGCCAATGGCCCGCGCAGATATTTGACGACACGACGCCATGTATGCGGCTCACACCGTTGTGAAAGCGCGAGCAATTGATGGCGAGCGCGGTCATGTTGAAATCGTGCACGTTGTGGACTCGCCCCAAGTCGCGCAATTCGTCGCGCGACATGTTCATCTGCCCGCACAGTTTTTCGAAGTAATGCCACATGACGTCTTGCGCGAAATAATCGTGGCCCGCGGGCACGGGCGTGTGGGTGGTGAAAACCGAGTTCGCCGCGACGGCCTCCAGCGCGCCAGGCAGGTCCATGCCCAGGCTGGCCATTTGCCGCATGCGCTCAAGCACCAGGAAGGCGGCGTGCCCTTCGTTCATATGCCATGCCGTGGGCTGAATGTTCAGAGCTTCCAGTGCCCGCACTCCGCCTATGCCGAGAATGATCTCCTGCTCGATGCGCATGGTCCGATCGCCCCCGTACAACTGGTGGGTAATGTGGCGGCTGTGCTCGTCGTTCTCCGGAAGATCCGTGTCGAGGAGATAAAGGTTCACATGCCCGCAGCGTGCCCGCCATACCTTGCACGATACCTGGCGCCCAGGAAAATCCACGGCGATCTTGAGTTCGGCGCCGTTGGTGGCGAGGACGGGCGTGACTGGCAAGGCCTCGAACTCGGAATAGGGATACACCGCTTTTTGCACGCCTTCCGAATCGATGGTCTGCGTGAAATAGCCTTGGCGGTAGAGCAAGCCCACGCCCACGAAGGGTAAATGCAGATCGCTTGCCGTCTTGCAGTGATCTCCCGCCAAGATACCCAAGCCGCCAGAATAAATGGGGAAACTTTCGTGGAATCCAAACTCCGCGCAGAAGTAGGCGATGAGATCGTCGCGCCCCAGGGCTTCCGTGGTGGACTTGGGCGCGGCCTCGCCGTGATAGGCATCGTAGGTGGAGAGCACGCGCTGGTAATTGCGCAGAAACACCGGATCCTCGGCGGCTTCGTTCAGCCGCCTCTCGTCCAGCCGCCGCAAAAAGGCCTTCGGGCTGTGGCCTATGGCATCCCACAAGCCAGGGTGAAGCCGGGCAAACATGGTTCGCGTGGGCCGGTCCCAGCTATACCAGAGGTTGTTCGCCAACTCTTCTAGCCGCGCGAGTTTGCGCGGCACACGCGGGTTGACTTCGAGATGATAAGTTTGTCGTTCCTGCATGGCCAGGGCCTATTCTATGGATATACCTTTCGGGGCATGGCATTCGCCATGACAGCCCTTACAAGACGTACCGTGCAAGGTCCTCGCTGCTCGCGAGAGCCTTGAGACGGCCATCCACATAATCGGCATCGAGTTTGACGGCTTGAGCTTGGAACTTCGAGACATCGAAGGACACTTCCTCCAGCAGCTTTTCCATCACCGTGTAAAGGCGGCGCGCTCCTATGTTCTCGGTCTTCTCGTTCACTTGCCAGGCGATTTGGGCAAGGCGTTTGATACCTCCGGATTGAAAATCGAGCTTGACCCCTTCGGTCTCCAACAGCGCCTCGTACTGGCGCGTCAAGCAGGCATCGGTGCTGGTGAGAATGCGCTCGAAATCTTCCACCGACAACGGGTTCAACTCGACGCGAATGGGAAAGCGGCCCTGTAGTTCTGGAATGAGATCCGAGGGCTTGGATAGGTGAAAGGCGCCGCTGCCGATGAACAAGATGTGATCGGTCTTGATCATGCCGTACTTGGTGGAGACGGCGGTGCCCTCCACCAGCGGCAGCAAATCGCGCTGTACGCCTTGGCGCGACACATCGGCACCATGGCTTTCGGAGCGGCTGGTGATCTTGTCGATCTCGTCGAGAAAGACGATGCCGTTTTGTTCCACGTTGCGCAGCGCTTGCGACTTCAAATCCTCGTCGTTGACCAGCTTGGCGGCTTCTTCGTCGGTGAGCATCTTGAGCGCATCGCGGACCTTGAGCTTGCGCGCGCGCCGCCGCTGGCCGCCGATATTCTGGAACATGGATTGAATCTGCGTGGTCAGCTCCTCCATGCCGGGAGGCGCCAGAATCTCCATGTGCGGGCTCACGGCCGCGACTTCTATCTCGATATCGCGTTCATCCAATTCGCCCTCGCGCAGCTTCTTGCGAAACTTCTGCCGCGTGGGGTTCTCCGCGGCGGACTCATCGCGAGCCTCGGCACTTTCGAATCCGCCATCGCGCGCGGGCGTCAATAACAAGTCGAGGATGCGCTCCTCGGCCACATCCTCCGCGCGGCGGCGCACCTTCTTGGTTTCCTGCTCGCGCGCCTGCTTGATGGCGGACTCCACCAAATCGCGAATGATGGTATCCACGTCCCGGCCCACGTAGCCGACCTCGGTGAACTTGGTGGCTTCCACCTTGATGAAAGGCGCGTTGGCGAGCTTGGCCAAACGGCGCGCGATCTCGGTCTTTCCCACACCCGTGGGACCGATCATCAAGATGTTCTTCGGCGTGATCTCCTGGCGCAGTGGCTCGGGGACCTGCTGGCGGCGCCAGCGGTTGCGCAGCGCGATGGCCACCGCGCGCTTGGCAGCCGTTTGGCCAACGATGTGTTTGTCCAGTTCATGGACGATTTCCTGGGGGGTCATTTCCGACATGGATGTCTTTTGTAAAGGCGTGAGACGTGAAGCGTGAGACGTGATGCGCGGGGGTGTTTCACCCTTCACGCTTCACCTTTCACGCCTCACCGAGTTCTTCAATGACATGCGACTGATTCGTATAGATGCAAATATCTCCCGCTATCTCCAGCGATTTCTTGACGATGTCGGCGGCGCGCAGCGTGGTATTTTCCAGCAATGCTCGCGCGGCGCTTTGGGCGTAGGCGCCGCCGCTGCCTATGGCGACGATGCCAAGCTCGGGTTCCAGCACGTCGCCGCTGCCGGTGATGATGAGGGAATTCTCGGCGTCGGCCACGGCGAGCATGGCTTCGAGCCGGCGCAATATGCGGTCCGTGCGCCAGTCCTTGGCAAGTTCCACGGCGGAGCGCAGCAAATGGCCTTGGTGCTTCTCCAACTTTCCTTCGAAGCGTTCGAACAAGGTAAAGGCGTCCGCCGTGCCGCCAGCGAAGCCCGCGAGAATTTTTTCGTGATACAGGCGCCGCACCTTGCGGGCACTGGCCTTCAACACGATGTTGCCCAAGGTCACTTGGCCGTCTCCGCCCAAGGCCACATTGCTACCGCGCCGGACGGACAAGATGGTGGTGCCGTGCATGATTTCGCTCACGGGGATTATTTCCCAGCCTTCACGGCGGTGGAGTTACTCTTGGTGATCGCGGTTAAGGTGACCATCGGATTGATTTCCAATAATCGCAATAGCGTCATGATCAAACTATGCTGGCGCAGCAGGCGAACGACCTTTCCTTGCGCGACGAGAGCGTCGCACACATTGACGAAGGAGCGCGCAGCCGCCACGTCCATGCGGTGCAAGTGTGACATGTCCACATTCACATATTTGCCGGAGAGCGCGAACATTTGCAACTCGGCCAGATGAAAAACTTTCGCTCCCAGAAGCGTTCCACCGAGGCGAAGGATCTCCGGCCCCGCCTGGTAACGCGGCTCGCCGCGCTTTTCCTTGATTTCCGGAACGCCAACGACTGGGCTCACCAGGGGCTCCCACTCCGCCGGCCAGGCGCCAAATGCCAAGAAATACTCCTTCGCCACGCGCGTGTGCTCCTGCTCGTCCCCGTTGATGCGGGCGAGCAGCAAGAGCAACCCCCACGCCGGGCGGTAATCCGCGTCGTGGGCGATCAAGCCTCTATGGCAGTGGACCAATCGCGCCACTCCGGTCAGGTATATACCGATCCCCCCTTCAATCATCCGGTTCAGCGTATCGAATAGAACGCTGCACGCTTGCCGGTCGAGCGTTCGTAAACAGGTCGCGTCGACCCTGATGACCGCGGAACGCTCCATGGAGCCCCCGCGGTTCAGCGCGATGGCGGAGGTGAGGTCCATGTCGCCCCCCAGTTCCACGCAAGCCTTCGCGCCCAGGCGCAGGTCGGGAAGTAACTTTGCCTCATCCACCAAGGGATCCCAAGGAGGCGGTTCGGACGCAAACTCCGCCTTCCAGCGCTTGGCTAGATGCTGGAAGGCTTGCTTATCCGCGCGCAAGCGAAACAGGTCCAGCGCCATGCGCCATAAGTCTTCACCAGATTTCCCGGCTATGCCATGGGTCAAGAGCGCTTGCACTTCGTCCAACCGGTCCTCGGCGAAAAGCACCGCAGCCTGTTCGGCGGGAGAGAGCGATCGGGATAAAAGGGTGTCGGCCACGGGGCGGCGGTAATCAGTGCGGGAACGAGGATACCGAGTCTACTGGAATAGCGGACGAAACCACGCCGGGTTAAGGACTGGACATCATCCCCGCGCCGGCCTCGCCCCGCAAAGGCTGCTATACGCGATTCCCGTCAGGGCCAAGGCCCATACGATCACGGCACCCGTTGGCAAATCCGAGGCGGCGGACACGGCGAGCCCCAAGGCATAGCCGGCAACGCTCACGGCATAGGTTTTAAGCATGCGGCGATGCGGGGTATTACGCGTGGCGAGCGCCGGAATGATGAGCGTGGCAAACACCAGATAGATCCCAACCATCTGCACGGATGCGGTAACCGCAAGCCCGAATAGCACGTAAAAACCGATGCGTCCCACGCGCGCCTCGCCGAGGGCGAACCACACGCCGCACACGGCCACCGTGAGCGCCGCGACGCCAGTGAGCTGCGCAGGGCTCACCCATAGAATTTGGCCGATCAGCAATTCCCGCAGATGCTCTCCGGCGTGCGGATTGCCCGCGAGCAACAAGATCTCCAGCGTCGCGGCGAGCACGAACACGCAACCGATGATGGCTTCCTGCGCATCGGGCCAGCGCTTCTCCGTCCATGTGAGAAAAAAGGCACCTAGCAGCGCGGCCCCCAAGGCGGCAAGTTGCACGGCATACCCTTGGTGCTCCCAACCGAATAGGTCGGCGGCGATCACGCCTGCCCCGGCGATCTGGGCGATGGCGATGTCGATGAACACGATGCCGCGCGCGAGCACTTGCATGCCCAGGGGCACATGGGTCGCCGTGACAAGCAGTCCGGCGAGGAGCGCCGGTGCCAGAATCGTGAGATCGATGGTGTTCACGGTTTATTTCCCGGCGGCTTTGCGCAGGCGCGCGAGAGTGTCGTCGAAGAGGCTGAACAAATCCTTGGCCCCTGGGGTGCCACCAACCGTGAAGGGCAGCTCCACGACGGGGAGTTTGGTGCGCTCGGCCAGCCATTGCGGCGCCTTGGGATCGTTATACGCCATACGCAGAATCATGTCGGCGCCTTGTGTTTTCAGATTCTCCAGCAGTTCCGATAAATGCCCGGCGGTGGGCGGGATGCCAGGTTTGGGCTCCAGATTCATGACCTCCTTCATGCTCAGCCAATGCAGGAGATAGCTCGCGCCCTTGTGGTAACCGACCACGCGCAGCCCTTTCAGGCCGGATGCATCTTGTTCCCAGCGCTTGACGGCTTGCGCCCAGCGCTGCTGAAAATCCGCGCCGCGTGCCGTGTAATAGGCTGCATTGGCGGCATCGATTCGTGCCAGCCGCTTGGAAAGCTCCTGCGCGACCTTGGCGATGTTATGCGGGTCAAGCTGGATGTGGGGATTTCCCTCGGGGTGTATGTCGCCTTGCGCGCGGTCGAGGCGGGTGGGAATTTCCAGCTTGTCCGCGAACGCGGCGGCGAGGAAATGCCCAGGCTGCCCGGCCAGCACTTTGCGGTTGCCCGCGGTTTGCAACAACACCGGCAGCCAGCCCGCTTCCAAGTCCGCGCCCGTGCAGGCCACCAGATCCGCGTTGCGCATGCGGGCCACGAGGCTAGGCCGTGCTTCCACCCGGTGGGGGTCCTGTAAAGCGGTGGTGGCTTGATACACCGATACCTTGTCACCGCCCAGTTCCTGAACCAATGCCGACCATTCCGGGACGCAGGCGAAGACGTTCACCGCGGCCCTGGCGGCATGAATTGGGGCCAGGGCGACGATGAAAACAACGACATGAAGACTTCTAAACATTGGGGATCTCCGTTAGAACTTGTGGGCGCCGTGGGCACCCAGGCTCATGATGTACTGAAGCACGATCTGGTTGTCGGTTTCGCCGAAACGCGATTGGTCGCGCGCGAACTGCAAGCGCAGGCGCGAGAATTCCGAGGGCGAGAAGTCCGCCATGAGGCTCACCCGCCTGGGATCGTGGGCCGCAAGGACGGGAAAATCGGCGGCCGAGAGCGTGCCGTTGTTCACCATCCCGATGGCAACCTCGCCGCTGTCGAGTTGGTCGTATCGCGCCCCCACCCGCCAACGCGGCATGAACTGATACACAGCTTGCGCGTTCCAGCCCGATTGCTTGCTTTCGTAAGAAGCGCCCCGCCCGGCGTTGAGCGTGTCGAAGGCGAGATCTCCGCTTTCCTTGCGCTGGAAATATTCCGCCTGAAATTTGAAGTTATGCGCGCTCGGGTCGCCGTTGGGCGCCCACTTCCACACGAAGTCCGCGCCCCACAGCTTGCTCTTGCCAGAGAATGCATTCGTGACAGCCGTGCCGGCGGAATCCGTGTCCCTGTACGCACGATCCTTGGCCCGCACTTGCCTGAAGGAAAGTCCGGCACGGTAGCTGTGGCCCACGCCAACATCGCCGCCTATATGAACAAAGGCGCCCGCGCCGTTGCCGCCATTTTTTCTCTGGTCAGAACCGGGAAATCCCGAACCGCGGCCGCCCTCGATTCCGATCTCCAAGAAAAGCAGTGTAGGGGCCAGGTAGCGCACCTGAATCCCGTCGTCGGAGTACTGCCCTCCGAAAAACGCTTGGTGAAGCAAGGGCAGATCGCTGAAATCCCAGGCGTGGGCGTGTTGCTCGTTTTGGTATCCCAGCGAGGTGAAGAAACGCCCGAACTTGATGGTTAATCCCGGTAGTGCCCCGGCATTTTGGATATGGGCCTCCTCGACTGAAACTTGTTCGTCTGGGGAGAGGGCTACCGCCACATAACCGGAAAAGTACGGGTCGATGTTCGCGGACAAAGTGAGTTCTGATTCGCCGATACCGAAACCGCGCTCACCCGGCCCTGTTTCTTCTCCGCCGGGAATGAACCCGCCCAATTGCCAGGTGGCGGGATCCTTGGACAGATAGCGGTACTTGCCATCCAGGATGAGCGAGATGGCGGGATTAAAGGCGGAAGCACCCGTACGGACGGTATTCGTAACGGCGGGGTTCGGTCTGGGCTCCGCGTCCTGCGCGTTGCCGGTCAATGGAAAGCAAAGTGAGATGGCGGAAGCCATCGCGATGAGTCTGTAATTCACGGTGAGTCTCCTCTAGACCAAGAAGAATAGGCACGCCCATGCCAAAGGCACGGGCGCTGTGGCGGCCAGCTAGAGGAAATCAGGTGGTGCGCGCGAGGAGAACGGAGGAAGAGTGCACGCCCGGAATACCGAGTCGTTCTGTACAGGCGGCACCTCGAAACATGGCGCCGCGAAGAAGACGAAGGCCGCAGGCGGCATGCCCGTGCCAAGATTGGAAGCCTGGTTACATTGCTCGCATATCAAAGTGTGGGGCAGAGCCGGGTCTTCTCCGGCAGCCAGCGCCGCGACGTGCGCAACTCCATGGCCCAGCGCGACAAGCTGCGCCACCACCAGTATCACGGCCAGCAACAAGGCCTGAAGCGAGCGATTCCGATGAATGCGCGGGAACATGAGGTGCAGTCTAACGCGGTTCGCCAGGCGGGCCAATACCGAGAAGCCAGACTTAGAAATCATCCAACGCCGCATCGCGCGTGAGGTGAGAGATGTCTCCCCATTGCAACTCTGACCAGACGCCACTGGCACAGGCCACGCGGTTGATACTGGCGTTGAACACGGGGAAGTCGCGGGGCTTGTCAAGCGGAATGCCGCGAACGAAACGATGCAGCGCATC
This sequence comes from Betaproteobacteria bacterium, assembly GCA_009693245.1. Taxonomy (NCBI): domain Bacteria; kingdom Pseudomonadati; phylum Pseudomonadota; class Betaproteobacteria; species Betaproteobacteria bacterium. Next base: position 16,480 of record SHXO01000017.1, read on the forward strand.
GAGAATGCCGCCGTGAGTGATGACCACGATACGCTGCCCCTCGTGCCGAATGGAAAGCCCCGTGAAGAAATCCGACACCCTCTTGACCATCTGGCGAATGCTCTCGCCCCGCGGCACTTCGTGGTCAGGATCGCGGGAATGGAAGCGGCGGTAGTCCTCCGGATATCTGCGCTCGCACTCCGCGCCCGTCAAGCCTTGAAAGATCCCCAGATGGCGCTCGCGCAATTCCGCGCGGAGCGTAGGACGCTTCCCGCTATGGTCAGCCAGCGGCTGGGCGGTCTGCCGCGTGCGGCCCAGATCGCTGCAATAGAAGGCATCGAATGCCTCTCGCCTCAACCGTTCCCCGACGAGAATCGCTTGAGCCAGCCCCTCCTCATTGAGCGGGCTGTCCAAATGCCCTTGGATGCGCCCTTCGGCATTCCACGCGGTCTCGCCATGGCGCACCACGATGAATTCAGTCTGGCCTTTCGCCGGCTCGGTGCTCACACTTTACCCTTTGCTTGAAGATGCTTAATCGTACACTTCTGAGAGGGGCTACTAATTCGGAAAGCGCAATTAGCGAATAAGCGGGCGAGGCTAGCCCTGCCCTCGCACGGATTAAAGTATGGGCCTTGGGAGGTTGTCCGGTTTGCCGGCCACGAAATGGATAGTCATAAATGGAATTTGATTATGGCAAAGAGACTTAAACGCTCTCTGCTTTCCAGCTTATTGGTCAGCGGCATTTTTGTTGATTCGAAGTTGGCGGACGGCGTGACCCTAAGAGAAAAAAGGCGTTAACCACGGAATACACGGAAAGTGCCTCGTTGTTTTTTGCCTCTTCCGTGTATTTCGTGTGTTCCGTGGTAATAAAGGTTTTGCAGCCCGGTAGGTTGGGCTGAATGTAATGAAGCCCAACGGCAACGCAAGGTTTCCTTTGTGCCCTCTCAGGCGCTCTTCGCGATTCTTCGTGGCGGAAGATTTTGGCGGAGACAAAATCGTTGGGCTTCACGTGATACGTTCAGCCCAACCTACCATCACTGGCAACCGCCAACAGTCAGGCATAAACTTTCCAGTCGTTCGAACTTGAATCGCCGAACTGATTAGCTTTCCCACTCGTTTGCCCGAAGCGTTCGAAGGTTTTTACGAGTTTCAAGGTCCGCGCGCCCCTCACCCCTCACCCCGCACCCCTCCCTTCTTCTTAGCTCTGGGATGAGCGGCGTCGTAAACATTCGCGAGATGTTGGAAATCCAAATGCGTATACACCTGCGTGCTCGAAATACTGGCATGGCCCAGCATCTCTTGCACGGCGCGTAGATCGCCGCTTGACTGCAACACGTGGGAAGCGAAGGAGTGGCGCAGCATGTGCGGGTGTACGTGGCGGCCGAGCGCGGTTTGCTTTGACCAGTAGGCCAGCCGCGCTTGGACGGTGCTGGGGCTGATGCCCTTGCCTCTCAAACCTAAAAATACGCACCGGGTTTCTGTTTTCAAAAAACGCGGCCGGATGACCAGCCAATCTCGAAGAGCGCTTTGAGCTTGCGTGCCCACGGGGACAATACGCGTCTTATTGCCCTTGCCTATGACGCGAACAATGCCTTCGTCCAATCCAAGTTGGTCGAGGGTGAGCGAGGTCAGCTCCGACAAACGCAGTCCCGAGGAGTAGAACAATTCAAGCATGGCCCGGTCGCGGATGGCTACGTCATCGCCCGCTTCGATTTCCATCAGGCGGCTCGCTTCGTCTGGAGAAAGGGATTTGGGCAGGCGCTTGCCGGCCTTGGGCGCGCGCAGGCCCTGGCAAGGATTGCGCGTAAAACCGTGGTCGCGGATCAGGTAGCGAAAGAAGGTTCGCCATGCCGAAAGGGTTCGCGCCATGCTTCGTGGGGCCAGCTGTTGCGAGCGCAGTCGGCCCAGGAATAGGCGTATATGTTGGGTGGCGACCTCCCTGAGGTCCATGCCGCCGGCCAGCTTGTATAGCTTCTCGATATCGCGGCCGTAGCTCTCTTGCGTGTGCGGGCTTAAAGCACGCTCGTGGGCGAGGTGGGCGAGAAACAGCTCGCGCAAGGCAGTGTTCGGTACTTCCGAAATTATCTAGAACTCCAGAAAGCGGCGCAGGGCCATGCTGACTAATTCGCCCAGACGCTGGATGTAGAGCGTGCCCATGTCAGGAGTGAAGCGTGCGGGATCTTTACTCGCCAACACCATCATGCCGAAAGGCTCTTCGGCGCGTAGCGGCACGTAGGCATAGGAGGCCAGTTCGGCGGCTTTGCCGCCGAACCAGAGCGACGTCTCGAACAAGGGTTGAGCACTTAATTGGGGGCCCTTGAGGCTTTCGCCAAAAACCACGGCCTGCTCGTTTGCACTGTCCTGCTCCGTCACGATGGAGCCTTCTCCGCCTCCCCACACTCGCACGGCGCTCGCGTCAAGACCAAAGTCTTGCTGCAGGTGAGTGTCGATGATTTGCAGCAACGAGATCATGTTCGGCGCGGCCAGCATGGCCAGGGTCATGCGATGCATGCGCTCCGATGCGAGATCGTTCTGCTCTCCAAAATTAACCAAGTCGCGCAACGCGCCTTCGAGTTTGTGGCTCTTATCGCGCAGGTTCATGACTTGCCGTTCCACGAGCGGAATGGCACGCCCAACACCCGGATGCTTGAGCTTGATGTTGGAGAGCAATTCCATATGCTCTTCGAAGAACTCGGGATGCTCCGCCAGATACTGTGCGACTTGCGCTGCGTTCATGGGTGTTCCTTAAAGATCGATCTCGCCCTCGAAAACGGTTTCCGCGGGCCCCGTCATCATAACGGGCGCGGTTGCACCACTCCATGCGATGCAAAGCACGCCTCCGCGGGTGCTTACTTCCACGGGACTATCCAGCAGGCCGCGCTGAACGCCGGCCACCACGGCCGCGCAGGCGCCCGTGCCACAAGCCAAGGTTTCGCCCGCCCCGCGTTCGTGAACGCGTAACCGGATGTGGTGGCGGTCCACGATCTGCATGAAGCCCGCATTGACGCCTCTGGGAAAGCGCGCATGGCGCTCGATCAACGGCCCTTGGATTTCCACCGGCGCCGTGTCCACGTTCGCAATCACCTGGACCGCGTGCGGGTTACCCATGGACAAAGCACTGATTTCCACCAGTGTCCCGCCCACATCGAGCGGATAGGTCCTCGCCATGCGCTCGGCCACGAAAGGGACGAGACTGGGATCGAATACCGGAGCCCCCATGTCCACGGTCACTTGCTCATGATCCGCCAGTTTAGGCACGATGATTCCGTTGGCCGTCTCCACGCGAATCTCGGTCTTGGTGGTGAGGCCCTTGTCACGCACGAAACGCAGGAAACAGCGTGCCCCGTTGCCGCAGTGCTCGACTTCCGCGCCCGAGGAGTTGTAAATGCGATAGAAGAAATCCGTTCCGTCCAAGCGCGGCGGCTCGATGAGAAGTATTTGGTCGCAGCCTACACCGAAGTGCCGGTCCGAGATGCGGCGAACGGTTTCGGCCGTGAGGGAGATTTTCTGGCGCACGGCGTCAAACACGACAAAATCGTTGCCCACGCCCTGCATCTTGGTGAATTTGATTTTCACCGCGGATTCCTCGCGCGGAGGATGGAGGGTTTTACGCCTATCGCCTCACGCCTCACGCCTCACCCACCCGCTTTTCCATCACATGATCGTCCATCACGAACCCATTGCCGATTTCGAAGGCCGCGGACTCTCGCACCGCGTAGCCATTACGTTCGTAAGCTCGAATGGCGAGTGTGTTGTTCTTGTTCACTTGTAGATATATCGTATGGCAATGTCGCGAAAGAGCGAGATCCTCGGCGATACGCAACAACCGGGAGCCGTATCCCCGGCCATGCAGGTCTTGGTGTACGTAGAGTTTGTCCAGCTTCATCTCGCCAGGTTTCTCCGACAACTCGCAGGCGGAAAACGCGATCATGGCATCATCGAGCAAAAGCTTATGCCACCAATATCCTTCCGATTCCAATTGGCGGCGAATCGCGTCCGCATCGTAGCGCTGGGCGAGCATGTATTCTATCTGCTCAACCGATATGATATTCGGATAGTGCGCGTACCAGATCGCGCGCGCTAAACGCACAAGTTCAGGAATGTCCGCATGCTGCAAGGGCAGTATTTGGACGCTCACTAATAGATCCTCGGTTCACCCGGCGGGCGGGTCTTGAACCGCTTGTGCATCCACAGATATTGTTCGGGCATCTCGCGGATGCGTTCTTCGATGAAGGTATTCATACGTCGCACGTCCGCCTCCACGTCATCCGTCGGATAGTCCTCCCAGGCGGGATACACCTGCACCTTATAGCCCTTGCCCTTTGGGAGCTGGCGTACGACCACCGGCACGATGGCCGCGCCAGTGAGTTTCGCCATGCGAGGCAAGGCAGTGACCGTGGCCGCGGGGAATCCAAAAAACGGGACGAACAATGAATCCTTCGGCCCCAGGTCCATGTCGGGCGAGATCTGTAGATAATGGCCATCGCGAAATCCGCGCAGAATCGTCTTGACGCCATCCTGCCGCGAGATCATCCGGGTCCCTGGGAAGCGCGTGCGCACCCGCAGTAGGAACCGGTCGAAGGTCCTGTTCTTTTGGTGCGCGTAGATCCCCATACCTTTTCGGTCCGTGCTCATGCGAATTCCAAGGTGCTCGATCCCCGCAAAATGCGGGACGAGCCCAATGCTGCGCTTTTCACCCAAGGCCCCAAAGTGTTCTTCTCCCTCGACCTGAACCAGACGTTGAATACGCCGCGCCGAGCCCCACCAGACTATGCCGGCTTCCAGCACGGCCCGCCCGAAAATCCGGTAATGCTTTCGCATGATTTGGTTGCGGGCGCTCTCGGTCATCTCGGGAAAGCACAAGCGCAGGTTAGCGCGCGTCACTTGGCGGCGCTCTCTTCCCAGCAGCAGGAACAACAATCCGCCCCCTTGTCCTATGGGATTGAGTATGCGAAGGGGCAGAAAATGCAACAGCCACAGGAGGCCCAGGGCGATACGAGTCAGCATTCGGAAAGAGATAAACGCGAGCGCGGATTCTACTCGGGGGGTAATGGGGCTCCGGCGGGATGCTTGTACCGGTTGTAGCTCCACAGGTATTGCGCGGGGCAGCGGCGCACCGTACGCTCGATGACCAGGTTCATGGCCAAGATGCCGGCTTCTCCGCGCAGATCGTCTTCCACACGCGTGAGCTCGACGTCGTAGCCTTCGCCTCGCGGCAAGCGCCTGCAAAAGGCGATGTACACCACCGCACCGGTGGCCTCGATCAACCGGCCCACCAGCGACATGGTGTAGGCCGGGCGGCCAAAAAACTCCACCCAAACGCCTTCTCCGGCGCCGGGTGCCTGATCGGGCAGGATGCCAATGGCTTCCCCGTTGCGCAGCGCGCGAAAGAGCGCGCGCACACCGCTGAGGTCCGCGGGAGCGAGCCGTTCCTGTCCCCGTTCCCGGCCAGCGACAATGAGCTTTTCCAGCCAAAGCATTCTGGATTTCTTGTAGAGCACCGTTAGAGGAACAAAGCGCGCTAATTCGGCGGCGGTAGCCTCGAAGCAACCTAGATGGGGCGTTAGGAGGATCACGCCCTTGCGGGCCGTATGCAATGCGATGACCTCCTCGACGCCGGCGAACCGCTTGATCAAGGGGGCCACTTTTTCTGGGCGCCGAAACCATACCGGTATCATCTCTAAAGCTCCCCGCCCGGTTTCCGCTATACATTGCTTCAACAGCGCTTCATACTCTTCCGGCGATGACCACACTTTGCTGCGAAGCAGGTTCTCGCGTAAGCGCTGGGCGTACACCTTGGATGACAGGTACGCCACCCAGCCTAGCACGCCGCCCAGTGCGTGAAACCAGCGCAACGGTAGCCTGGCAACCAGACGCAGGATGAGAATTAGCATGCCCAGGGGCGCCGAGCCGCGGACTTCTGGGCGGCATGCTTATTTGTTATCCTCGCAACCTTTTCAAGTTTCCAATAAGGCGAACCAGGCATGAGCGAGTACTTGTTTACGTCGGAGTCGGTGTCGGAAGGGCATCCGGACAAAGTGGCGGATCAAATTTCGGACGCGGTGCTGGACGCGATCTTAGCTCAGGACCCTACCTCCCGGGTAGCCGCCGAAACGCTGGTCAACACCGGATTGGTGGTGATGGCGGGCGAAATCACCACCAATGCCGTGGTGGATTTCCAGCAAGTGGCGCGCGATACCATCAAGCGCATCGGTTACGACAACACGGAATACGGCATCGACTACAGGGGCTGTGCCGTACTGATAGCCTACGACAAGCAATCGCCGGACATCTCCCAGGGCGTCACCGAAGGGCAAGGTCTCAACCTCGAACAAGGGGCGGGCGATCAAGGCTTGATGTTTGGCTACGCCTGCGACGAGACGCGGGTCTACATGCCCATGGCCATTTACCTGGCGCACCGCTTGGTCGAACGCCAGTCCGAATTGCGCCGCGATGGGCGCCTACCGTGGCTTAGGCCGGACGCCAAGTCCCAAGTGACGCTGCGCTATGTGGATGGCAAACCCGAGTCCGTGGATACCGTGGTGCTCTCCACCCAGCACGCGCCGGAGATGCAGCACAAGCAGATCGAAGAGGCGGTTATCGAGAACATCATCAAACCGGTGCTGCCCAAGAACCTCGTCAAAGGCAATATCCGCTATCTGGTGAATCCAACGGGCCGTTTTGTCATCGGCGGACCGCAAGGTGATTGCGGTCTCACGGGGCGCAAAATCATCGTCGACACCTACGGTGGCGCGGCTCCCCATGGCGGTGGCGCCTTCTCCGGAAAAGATCCGTCCAAGGTGGACCGCTCCGCCGCCTACGCCGCGCGCTATGTGGCCAAGAACATCGTGGCCGCGGGATTGGCCACCAAGTGCCAGCTTCAAGTGTCCTACGCCATCGGCGTGGCCAAACCCACCAGCGTGATGGTAACGACCTTTGGCACCGGCAAGATCCCCGATGAGAAAATTGCCCAGCTCGTGGACAAACATTTCGATCTGCGTCCCAAGGGCATCGTGCAAATGCTCGACCTGCTGCGCCCCATCTATCTCAAGACAGCCGCCTACGGCCACTTCGGCCGCGATGAACCGGAGTTCACTTGGGAGGCGATGGATAAGGTCGAGGCGCTGAAGGCCGATGCGGGAGTCAAGGAAGCCGTGACGACGTAACAGACTTACCTTCCGGTAGGATGTAAGGCCAGAATCGTATTTTCCCTCACCCTCGGCCTTCTTCCAGCGGGCGAGGGAAACCGGAGCACCCTTCTCCCCTCGGGAGAAGGGCCGGGGATGAGGGAGAAGCGCTCCGAAGCGTCAACGTAAACGGGCTGGCGCCGGTGAAGGAAGTGGCGCAGACTGGGGCGTGCATAGGCCGGGAGTTCAGCTACGAACTACTGGCGGCCATCTCGCCCATGAGCGAGCGAATCCTGGATGAGGCGCTCAAGCAATTGGTGCTCTCTCAATTAGTCTACCAACAAGGAGCCGCGCCCCAAGCCACCTACACCTTCAAGCACGCGCTGGTGCAAGACGCCGCCTACGGCTCGCTGCTCAAGAGTAGGCGGCAAGTGCTACACCAGAACATCGCGGAAGTCCTTGAGAGACGCTTCCCCGAGCGCGTGGCCAATGAACCGGAAGTCGTGGCCCATCACTACACCGAGGCAGGACTCGATGAACAAGCGACGGACTTCTGGTTGAAGGCGGGGCAGCGAGGTATCGAGCGCTTCGCCAATGCGGAGGCGATCGCGCATTTGAACCGCGGACTCAAAACCCTTGAGGCGTTACCGGCCGGGAAAGAGCGAGATCAAAGAGAACTCCTCCTGCAAATAAATCTGGGCACCGCGTTGGGTGCACTGAAGGGATATTCTCCCCCCCGAAGTCGGTGAGGCCTTCTCGCGCGCAAGAGAACTCTGCGAGAGTTTGGGCGAGACGCCGCAGATGTTCCCAATACTGTTTGGGCTCTGGATGTTCTACGGTATGCGTGCCGATCATTCGTCCGCCGAGCGCTTTGCCAATCAGTTATTGAAGCTGGGTGAATCAACGGGAGATCCCGATAACTTGGTGGCTGGGCGCCAATGTGTTGCGGGTACGGCGTTCTTCATGGGCAAATTCCAGATCGCCCGAGAATACGGTGAATCGGGGTGTGACGCCTATGAGCAAGCTGGATCTCCGCCTCTGGGACGCGTCTACGGCTTCGATCCAGGCGTTCTATGTCATGAATGGTATTCGTGGGCGCTTCTTGGACTGGGCTATCCAGATTGCTCTAGAAGTATATACACGCGCGGCATTCGAACCGCTTACCGCCACGGCGACCCGCTGACCGTGGCAACCACTAAAGTGCACATCGCGATTTATGATGCACTGCGCGAGGATCCCGCAGCCGCATTGAAAACCGCCCATGACGCCGTTGCCTTCTGCAAGGAGAACCGAATTCTGCTTCGCCAAGCGGAAGCCGAAATCGTGGAAGGATGGGCCATGGCGGAGTTAGGAGACGCGGAGAAGGGAGTGAGCATTACCCGGCCCGCGATTGAGCTTTGGTCTCAGTTAGGCGCGCGGATTTGGGACCCCGGCTGGTATTCCTATCTGGCCCGAGCCTATGCCAGGGCGGGCCAAATGCAGAATGCTCGAGAGGCTTTGCAGGAGGCTTTCGATGCCGCCCACAAAAACGGAGAGGGCGCTTATCTTGCCGAGTTACATAGAATGGACGGAGACCTGGGGCTCTTCGTGGAGGGCGCGGATGCCGAATCGTGCTACCGCAAAGCCATCGGCGTATCGAAGAAGCAGGAGGCAAAATTGTGGGAACTTCGAGCCAGTGCTGCATTGGCCCGATTGTGGCATTCCCTGGGCCGGCGGGACGAAGCGCTCTCGCTTCTCAAGCCGGTATACGACTGGTTCACCGAAGGCTTCGATACGCGTGACCTCAAGGAGGCGAAAGCGCTGCTCGATGCGTTGGCGTAGTCGTGCCTCGCCGAATCCTGGCTGGATCTTCCCGTTACGCCTGCATCGACAATCCGAAGGCCGTCTGAGTCGCGCCAAACCGGGCGGGAGTGCCAGGGGTCACTAGCAAGTCCAACTGCGTGCGAAACTGTGCTGCCGGGTGTACGCTGGTTGGCGCGGCTTTTGGGCCAAGGGCGGCGACAACCAGCAAAACGGCGGCGGCGAGAAGCGCTACGACGACTTCGATTCCGAGGTCCATTTCCTTGAGTGCCGGCATGATGTTTTCTCCTGGGTTGTGGGTTGCGTTGGAGTGAAGTATCGGCCTGGTAACCATTGGAATCGCGTGAGGATTGCCGGGGACCGTGTGAAGTATTCACCCTATCGAGAACGTCGCGGGCCGGATTGAGCTTCAGCCCGCCGGGAACTCAAATCTACTGATGGATCGCGAGGGCAAGGCGCTCCGCGAAATGAATGTCAACATGCCCTAGGCAAGTATTTCCACGGGCGGAAGCGTTTTCAACTTCCTTGCCCGGCTGGCTAGACGCCGGTCGAACGTGGTGAACCCGGCAGCCCGGTGGCTGAGCGCCAAATGCAACGCATCGGCAAAGTCGAGCCCTTTATCGAAACCGTCGAGCGCAGTGTGTATCGCGTCGCGGTTTTCCAAAGTTACGTGCTCAATGCCCGACAGGGCACGGAGTACTTTGGAAATCTCCCCGCGCGGCAGAGCATAAAAGCCTCGCATGACCCACTCGAATTCCAGCAAGACCGTAACCGAAACAAGAACGCGCTGCGACATGGCCTGCGTTGCAAGGGGGCGCTGCAAGGCCGCTTGTTCATCGTCGGCATCGTCGATAAAGAACCTCGCCAATACATTCGTATCGAGCGCTCTCATTTCTTTCCTTGGGCTCTCCGGGCCAGCAATGACGAGGGGTCGAAGTCCTCTAGGCGCCGCGGCACTCCCTTGGAAGGAGCGCGGATCATTCCCGCAAGCCGGGTGACATCCTCCTTCGGTACGGTTCGTAGAACTCGAAGCTTCAAGCCATCCCGTTCTTCGATAATTTCCAGCCTGGTGCCCGCGCCAAGTCCCAGGCGCCGCCTGATGGCGGCCGGCAGCACGACCTGCCCTTTGGAGGAAACAAGAATCGTATATTCGGAATGTTCCGGTGGCTTGGAAGATCTACACTAGCCTATATAATCCCGCCCACTGAGGAGCGTTGCGACCCTGCTGGTGAAACGGCCGGGGCCAGGCTCGGCGATTCAAGAACGGCGCTCACCAACCCGTAACCGGATTGGCGCGCCGTTTTCAATGGGAGCGCGTCGTCCATTGCCCTAAGGAGCGCGTCCATGTCCGCAGTGCTAAAACCAAGCCCTTCCTTCACCGATTACAAGGTCGCCGACCTTTCCTTGGCCGGCTGGGGCCGCAAGGAAATCAGGATCGCTGAGACGGAGATGCCTGGCCTCATGGCGATTCGCGAGGAATACGCGGCCACCCAGCCGTTGCGGGGGGCACGCATCACAGGCTCCTTGCATATGACCATTCAAACGGCGGTGCTGATCGAAACGCTACGCGCCCTGGGCGCGGAAGTGCGCTGGGCGTCTTGCAACATCTACTCGACTCAGGATCACGCCGCCGCCGCCATCGCCGTGAGCGCCGTTCCGGTCTACGCCTACAAAGGCGAGTCCTTGACCGAGTACTGGGACTACACCCATAAGATTTTCGAGTGGCCCGACGGCGATTACTCCAACATGATTCTGGACGATGGCGGCGATGCGACCTTATTGCTGCATCACGGCGCGCGTGCGGAGACGGACGCTTCCCTCTTGAACCACCCTGGCAGTGAAGAGGAAACCGTGCTGTTCGCCTCGATCAAGGCGAAACTCGCGAAGGAGCCCAAGTGGTATTCCACCAGGTTAGCCAAGATCAAGGGAGTCACCGAGGAAACCACGACGGGCGTGAAGCGCTTATACCAAATGGCCAAGGACGGCACGCTCAAATTCCCCGCCATCAACGTCAACGACTCGGTGACTAAGAGCAAGTTCGATAACTTATACGGTTGCCGCGAGTCCCTGGTGGATGGCATCAAGCGCGCCACCGACGTCATGGTGGCGGGCAAGGTCGCCGTGGTCGCGGGTTATGGCGACGTGGGCAAGGGTTCGGCTCAGGCGCTGCGAGCGCTCTCCGCGCAAGTTTGGGTGACGGAGATCGATCCCATCTGCGCGCTGCAAGCAGCCATGGAAGGCTACCGGGTCGTCACCATGGATTACGCGGCTGATAAAGCCGACATCTTCGTCAGCGCCGCCGGAAACTTTCATGTGATCACCCACGAGCACATGAAGAAGATGAAGGACCAAGCCATTGTGTGCAACATCGGCCATTTCGATAACGAGATCGACATCGCGGCGTTGAAGCAATACCAGTGGGAGAACATCAAGCCGCAGGTGGATCACGTGATCTTCCCCGGCGGCAAACGCATCATCTTGCTGGCCGAAGGCCGCTTGGTGAACCTGGGCTGCGGCACTGGCCATCCTTCCTACGTGATGAGCTCTTCCTTCGCCAACCAAACCATCGCCCAGATCGAGTTATTCAACAACCCCGAGCGCTATCCCATCGGTGTCTACGTTTTGCCGAAGCACCTCGACGAAAAGGTCGCGCGCCTGCAATTGAAGAAGCTCAACGCGCAGTTGACCGAGCTGACCGACGCCCAAGCGCGTTATATCGGCGTGAGCAAGTCGGGGCCGTATAAGGCGGAGCACTATCGGTATTAGGGAGGAGAGAGGGGGGAGGGGGGAGGAGTAGGGCAGTGTCGCGTGATCATCATCGATTGCTTGCATGGCAAAAGACAATGGAGTTGGTTACCGAGGTCTATAAGATAAGCGCGGTATTTCCAAGAGAAGACCTCTACGGATTGACCTCGCAGATTCGGCGGGCCGCTGTATCCGTTCCAAGCAATATCGCGGAAGGCGTGGCCCGCCAAGGAAGCAAGGAGTACCTGCATTTTCTGACGGTGGCTCGTGGCTCTCTAAGTGAACTAGAGACTCAGTTGTTGGTGGCGCGCAATCTTGGGTACCTTCAAGAAGACTCCGCCATCTTTACAAGGGTGGAAGAGGTGTTTGCCTTATTAGGGGGTCTCATCAAAGCAATTCGTGGACGAGTGAAGCCGCAGGATTCTAGATGACCGACTTTCTCCTCTCTCCTCCCCCCCTCCCTCCTCCCAAAATGAACTCCTTACGCCTCACGTTTTCCTTCGAATTCTTCCCCCCTCAAACCGAGGAAGGCGCGCAAAAACTGCGTGTGGCGCGCACACAGCTTGCGCAGTTGAAACCGGCCTTCTTCTCGGTGACCTACGGCGCTGGCGGCTCCACGCAAGAGCGCACCATCAGCACCGTGCTCGAAATCAATTCAGAAGGCCTTGAGGTCGCGCCTCACATGTCTTGCGTGGGAAGCAGCAAGGCCAAGGTGCGCGAGATCGTTGACCACTACCGCGAGGCTGGAATCCGCCGCGTGGTGGCCTTGCGCGGCGATCTTCCTTCGGGCATGGTCGAGGCGGGAGAGTTTCGCTACGCCATCGATCTGGTGGCTTTTTTGCGGGAAAGCTACAGTGAGGATATCCATATCGAAGTGGCGGCTTATCCTGAGTACCACCCGCAGGCGCGTAGCGCGCAAGAGGATTTACTTAACTTCAAGCGCAAGGTTGACGCCGGCGCGAATACCGCGATCACCCAGTATTTCTACAACCCCGACGCTTATTTCGCCTTCGCCGACGAATGCCAGGCGATGGGCATCAGTATCCCCATCATTCCGGGCATCATGCCCATCACGCGCTTCTCTCAACTCGCTCGGTTTTCCGACGCTTGTGGCGCGGAAATTCCCCGCTGGATTCGCCGCAAGCTGGAGGGCTATGGGGACGACCTGGATTCCATCCGGTCTTTTGGTTTGGATGTAGTCACCGATCTATGCGACCGGCTCCTGCAAGGCGGTGCCCCCGGATTGCACTTCTATACGCTCAACCAGGCGGGACCGGCGTCGACCATATGGCAAAGACTCGGGCTGAGCTAGCCGATCTAAGGAAACGCTGAATGAGACTTCCGTTCGTGGTGAGCTTGTCGAACCATGGACGGAAGACTTCATTACATCTACGTATTGCGTAGAGTGCCCTTCGACAAGCTCAGGGCGAACGTATTTGATCAGCGTTTTCCTAAACTGGACGCACCAGCGGAATGAGTTGGCGTCCGTTACGCCGGTAGTGTTCGAAATCGGAATCCAAGGTAAAAACGCGGCAGTCAGCGTAGCATTCCGAAAGCCGTACCATGCAGGCATCGGCCAGAGACATGGGAGTATCGTGATACCGGGTCAGTAGCGCTTCGATGCTGGCCGATTCCTTTGCCAGATCAATGCCAATTTTAAGCACTCCTTCGCTTACTTTTCTAACCAGATCTCCGGACCGCCCGCCGCCACGATGGATCAGGAAGCAGGCTTCGGTAATAACTGGCTCGCATGTCATCAAAGGTGCCGAGAACGTGCTCATTTGCTCGACGGCCCACTCATGCCAAGTGTCCCGGGAATTGAAGTACGCGACCAACGGACCTGTATCGGCGAGAATACGGGTCACTTGCCGAAGCCGTCCATGTGCTTTGGATTCGTCGAAAGATCCTTCGGACCCGGAACGCTCCCGCACACGTCGGCCATGAGATCGTGGCAGCTAACGCTCCCCGTCCCGCGCCGCGCTTGCTCGAGTGCCTCGCGAACGAGTTCGGACTGTGGCCGTCCTAATTGCTTTGCGCGGTAAGAAAGCCAAGATGCGAGCGTTTCGGGGAGTTTAACTGTCAGGGTCTTCATGAAACGGATAGTAATACCGAACTGCAGGCCTGGCAATATCGCACCAGTGAGTCATCATGAAAGAGCTTCCAGATGAATAGCGAAAGATTCAAATCCGAGGTGCAAGAGGGCGAGGCTTTTCTCGTTCGCGCAGATCCCTTGCTGAAAAAACTAATCCGTGCTCACGGGCCTTGCACGATGTGCCCCAATTGGAAGCGCTCGCCCTACGAAGCGTTGGTGCGGGCCATCATGTACCAGCAACTCAACGGCAAGGCGGCGGCCACGATCATGGCGCGCTTCATAGGATTGTTTCCCGGATCGCGCTTTCCCGTGCCGAACCTCGTATTGGCGAAGACCGACGAGCAGTTACGTTCAGCCGGATTGTCGCGGCAGAAAGTGACCTACATACGCGACGTGGCCACCAAGGCGCTGGCGGGCGTAATACCCACCCACCGCCGGGGATTGATGAGCCGGGAAGACGAAGAACTCATCAAGACCTTCACCCAGGCCAAAGGCGTGGGCCGTTGGACCGTGGAAATGATGCTGATGTTTTCCCTCGGCCGCCTGGATATTCTGCCTGTGGACGACTTTGGTGTGCGCGCCGGATACAGCAAAGCGAAAAAGCTGGACGCGATGATCGCTCCGAGAGAACTAGGCCTCATCGGCCAGCGCTGGGCGCCTTACCGCTCCGTCGCGGCCTGGTATATGTGGCGCGCGACGGAGGCGTGATGAAACCAATAGCCATTACCCATGGCGACTGAGTGGCGGGAAGTCTCCTTCCCGCACTTCTTGGCAACCGTACCGTTTTAGGCCACCCGCTTCTTCAACTGCGCCGCGCTGGCGTGCATCTGGGCGTAGGCGTGGTGTGCCGCGGCTTCGGCTTCGCCCACGTGCAAGGGCAATCCCATGTCCATGAGCACCGAACCCAGCGCGGACAAGCACAGCATCACGTTCTCGGGTTTGCAGCTGTAACCCATGATGCCGACGCGCCAGATTTTCCCGGCCAGAGGGCCGAGGCCAGCACCGATTTCCAGATTGAATTCGCCGAGTAAGGTCTTGCGAACGTCCGCTTCGCGAGCACGGATTTGTTCGGGGATGTGTACGGCGTTCATCTGCGGCAGGCGGTAACCTTCCTTCACCAGGTACTTCAAGCCCATGGCTTCGAGCCCGGCCTTGAGCGCCAAGTGGTGGCGCTGGTGGCGTGCCCAGGAGTTTTCGATGCCTTCTTCGCGCAAGATCAGTAAAGCTTCGTGCAGCGCGTACAAGCTATTGGTGGGCGCGGTGTGATGATAGGTGCGCGTGGTGGCGCCCCAATAGCCCAGCAATAAATTCATGTCCATGAACCAACTATGGATCTTGTCCTTGCGCGCCTTGACGTAATCCACCACGCGGTCGCTAAAGGATACGGGGGACAAACCTGGCGTGCACGACAAGCACTTTTGGCTGGCGGAGTACACCGCGTCTACTTTCCATTCGTCGACCAACACGGGCGAGCCTGCCAGCGAGGTCACGGCATCCATGATGACCAGCGTGTCGTACTTGTGCGCGATTTCCACCAAGGTCTTGGCGTCCGATTGCACGCCAGTGGAAGTCTCCGCGTGCACGAAGGCCACGACTCGAGCGTCCGGATTTTTCTTGATGGCCTCTTCCAGTTTGTTGGGATCCACGGGCTCGCCCCACTCGTTCTCGACGACGATGGCAGTGCCGCCGCAACGTTCCACGTTCTCGATCATGCGCCCGCCGAATACGCCGTTGCGGCATACGATGACCTTATCGCCAGGGGCGACCAGATTGACGAAGCAGTACTCCATTCCCACGGAACCGGGACCCGAGACAGGAAAGGTCAGCGAGTTCTTGGTTTGGTACACGTAGCGCAGCAAACCCTTGAGCTCTTCCATCATTTCGACGAATACCGGGTCGAGGTAACCGATGGCGGGCAAACTCATGGCGGCCATGACGCGCGGATTAATTTCGGAAGGACCGGGGCCCATGAGTGTGCGCTGGGGCGGATGGAATGAGTGGATGCGCTTGGCGGGTACGTACGGGTTCATGGTGTCACTCCCAGATATTGATGATCCGAATAAACTGTCTTCTTCCCCGCGCGACTTCATGCGAATGGGTTTGCGAGCGTTGGCTTCGTTGAGGATTTCCGTGGCGCCGATCTGGCCGTCCGTCACATGCTCGATCTCCATTGCCCAGCGCGAAGGCACATACCCGCACTTCATCCAATGGTTGACCACGGCCCGGTCGATCTTGAGACGGCGAGATACCTCGGCTTGGCTGCCAAAGAGGGAAACGAGTCGCTCCGCGCAGTTCATGGCGAAAGGAAGTTGCTTAGAAAGGGGATAGGCTAGCTTATCAAATTGAATTTGACAAGCTGCTATTGACTAATGGGGTTATTGAACCGAACCAGTATGGATGGGAATGAATGAAACGACGCCGGGAGCAGGAGCTTCCTGGTCAAAGACTAGATCGCCGCCCGGATTTGGCAACCCGGTAGCTTCGAGTGCGGAGAAATCAAAGCGCTTGCGGTCCATCAAATGAGAAAGACGAACGTCGGACAAGCTGCGCAACATGTTCTCGATGCGCCCTGGGAATTGCTTTTCCCATAGTGCGATCATCTCCTTCATTTGCTTGCGTTGCAAAGTCTCCTGGGAGCCGCACAGGTCGCAGGGGATGATGGGAAATCGCCTGAGCGCTGAGTAGCGCGCCAAGTCCCTCTCGCGCACGTACGCCAGGGGCCGAATGACGATGTGGTGGCCATCATCGCTCACGAGTTTAGGGGGCATGGCTTTCAACTTTCCCCCGAAGAACATGTTGAGGAAGAAAGTTTCCAACACGTCGTCCGCATGGTGCCCGAGTGCGATCTTGGTGGCGCCCAGATCCTTGGCCACCCGGTAGATGACGCCGCGCCGTAGCCGCGAGCACAAGCCGCACATCGTCTTGCCTTCCGGAATCACACGCTTGACGACGCTGTAGGTGTCTTGCGTTTCGATATGAAAAGGAATACCAAGGCCCTTTAGGTAATTGGGCAGAATCTCCTCTGGGTAACCTGGATGCCTTTGATCAAGGTTGAAGCCCAGTATTTCGAAGTCGATCGGGGCGTGGGTGCGCAGGCTGAGCAACACATCGAGCAACGCGTAACTGTCCTTGCCGCCGGAGAGGCACACCATCACTTTGTCGCCCTCTTCGATCATGCCGAAATCGCCGATGGCTTGGCCTGCCAAACTGCGCAGGCGCTTGGCGAGCTTGTTGTCTTCGTAGAGTTGTTTTTGAGGGTCCATGTTAGAGATGAAGGCTGCGGCCGCCATCCACCGCTAGGATCTGGCCAGTGACGTATGGGGCATCGAAAACCAGGAAGCGGGCGGCTCGCGCGATATCTTCGGGTTCGCCCACGCGCTTGAGGAGCGTTTGATTGACGATGCGCTGGCGCGCCAGTTCGTCGCTCCAACGCTCGTCTTCGGGCCACAGGATGGGCCCTGGCGACAATCCATTAACGCGAATCTCCGGCCCCAACTCGGCGGCCAGCGAACGGGTGAGCGCCACCAATCCGCCCTTGGCCGTGCTGTACACCAAATGATTCTTCATGGGGCGGTCGGCGTGAATGTCGATGATGTTGATGATGCTGCCATTGGTCTTGCGCAAATGCGGCGCGGCCGCTTGCGAAAGAAATAATGGCGTCCTGAGATTGGTGCCGATGAGATCGTCCCAGTTTTCCGCCGTGATTTCGCCCACCGGCGTGGGAAAAAAACTGGACGCGTTATTGATGAGTACATCCAAGCGGCCGAATCGATTGGCTGTTTCTTGCACCAAAGGCAGATGCGCCGCCGGGTTGAGGAGATCTGCTTGCACCAAGGCGACGGAGTCCGGGCGCGTTGCATTGAGTTCGGCCTGCAAGGCGCGCGCTTCCGTGGCCGAGCGCCGGTAATGGATCATGAGTTGCGCCCCGCCTGCGTGTAGCATTCGGCAAACGGCTGCCCCGACGCGGCGTGCGCCGCCCGTGATAAGCACTACCAACTCTTGCATGGGTACATGTTCGCTATGTTATTGAATACGATTCTACTCCAGCACTCCTTCTCGCCATCCTGAATCTCGCGTCACTTCCTCAACCCGGCTCTGTCGCGCGCGCGCACTGCGAGCGGCTGGCCGCGCTCATCGAACGTGAAATCGAACGCGCGGGCGGCTGGATCTCCTTTGAGCGGTACATGGAGATGGCCCTCTACGCCCCAGAGTACGGGTACTACACTGGCGGATCGGCCAAGTTGGGCGGCGCGGGAGATTTCATTACGGCCCCCGAACTCTCGCCTTTATTCGGCGCCACATTGGCGCGGCAGATCGCACAGGTGCTCGAATTCACGGGGGGCGATGTGCTCGAACTTGGCGCGGGTTCCGGCAGACTCGCACGCGATATTCTGCATTCCCTGGAAAAGGGAGTGTTGCCGGAGCGTTACAAGATACTGGACGTGAGCGGTGAGCTTGTCGAACGCCAGCGCGAACTTCTAGGGCAGCTACCAAAAACTCTTCAAACCCGGGTGGAATGGATATCGAGTCTTCCTTCTTCGATCACGGGCGTGGTGATCGGTAACGAAGTCATCGATGCCCTCCCCGTTCATCTCGTAACCTGGAGCGATGACGCCATACTGGAACGCGGTGTTGGGCTGCGACAAGGCCAGCTCGCCTGGGTGGATGCACCGGTGAGGAACTCGCACCTGCTTCAGCGCGCGCAAGCGGTGGCGGTGCCGCGACCTTATCTGAGCGAAATAAACATGCAAGCCACGGCGCTGATGGATGCGATTGGTCAACGACTGAAGCGTGGAGTAGTGCTATTTGCTGACTACGGCTTCGGCGCCGCCGAGTATTATCATCCGCAGCGCCGCCAGGGCACATTGATGTGTCATTACCGGCACCGAGCGCACGACGATCCGTTTTTTTTGCCAGGCTTGCAGGACATCACCGCGCATGTGGACTTCAGCGCCCTGGCGCACACCGGCGTGGACGCCGGCCTCACACTGGCTGGATACACCACGCAAGCGCGCTTCCTCGCCAACTTGGGCATCACGGACATGCTCACTGGTATGGACACGGGTATGGCGGACTACGCCAGGATCATCGCGCCCGTGCAAAAACTCCTGAGCCCCGCCGAGATGGGCGAGTTGTTCAAGACGATCGCCCTATCCAAGGGGATCAACCAACCTTTGCTGGGCTTTGCTTCCGGTGACTTGAGCCGCCTCTTGTAGAATCCCATGCACATGGAATACTTGCGCACGCCCGAAAGCCGCTTCGGCAATCTTGCCGGCTTTGACTACATGCTTTGCTACTTCGCTCAGGAATGGGCGGCCCGTATCGCCGCCAATGGTCTTGCTCATTTCTACCCGTACCGATCATGCACATCCACATTCTAGGTATCTGCGGCACCTTCATGGGCGGCATCGCCGTCATCGCTAAACAGTCGGGCCACCGCGTCACGGGTTGCGACACGAACGTTTATCCGCCCATGAGTACGCAACTCGAATCCCAAGGCATCGAGTTGATACAAGGTTGGGGCACGGACCAGATCCAACTCAAGCCGGATCTCTTCGTCACCGGCAACGTGGTATCGCGCGGCAACGCGCTGATGGAGGAAGTTCTCAACCGGCGATTGCACTTCATTTCCGGCCCTCAATGGCTATACGAGCAAGTCTTGCGAGACAAATGGGTGCTAGCCGTGGCCGGAACTCATGGAAAAACCACAACCACCTCCATGCTGGCGTGGATACTGGAGGATGCGGGGCTCGATCCCGGATTTCTCATCGGCGGCGTTCCAGTGAATTTCGGCATATCTGCCCGGGTCACGGATTCGCCCTTCTTCGCCATCGAGGCGGACGAGTACGACACGGCTTTTTTCGACAAGCGCTCCAAGTTCGTGCACTACCATCCGCGCACGGCGATCCTCAATAATCTGGAATACGATCACGCCGACATTTTCCCCGACTTGGCGGCGATCGAAACCCAGTTCCATCACCTCGTGCGAACGGTTCCCTCCAATGGCCTAGTTCTCGCCAACGGCCAGGAAACGAGCATGAAGCGCGTCATCGAACGCGGGTGCTGGGCGCCGGTGGAATACGTGGGAAATCGTGACGGCTGGCATGCACCCAAAACCCATGCGGATGGCTTCGATGTACATCTCAAGCAACAAGCCATCGGCACGGTACATTGGGAATTGCTCGGCGAGCACAACACACATAATGCACTGGCCGCCATCGGCGCGGCCCAGCACGCGGGAGTGCCCGCTGAGAGAGCCATCGATGCTCTATCCCGCTTTCAAAACGTCAAACGCAGGATGGAGATCAAGGGAAGCGTGCGCGGCGTGACGGTGTACGACGATTTCGCCCACCATCCCACCGCCATCGAAACCACCGTCGCGGGATTGCGCGCGCGCGTAGGCAAGCAACGCATCCTGGCCGTGCTGGAGCCGCGTTCCAACACCATGAAACTCGGCGTAATGAAAGACGCTCTACCCGGTAGCCTGAAGAATGCCGATCTGGTCTTCTGCTACACCGGAGGCCTCGACTGGGATGCCGCCGCGGCCTTGGCTTCCCTGGGGGTGAAGGCGAAGTGTTATTCCGATCTCGATAAGCTTGCCGGGGAGATCGCCAATATGGCGCAAGCGGGAGACCAGATTCTGGTGATGAGCAACGGCGGGTTTGGCGGCGTCCACGACAAGCTTTTGGCGGGGTTGGCGCATTAGCCAAGTGGCCGCATACAAATACCGCCTCCTCAAAGTTTTCGCGGAAAGTCCGCTGGCGGGTAATGCTCTGTGCGTGTTCGAGGACGCGCGCGGAATGAGCTATGATCTCATGCAAGCATTGGCCTTGCCGGCTACACCTCGACATCGGCGCGGAGCGCAACATATTTGTCGGCGGTAGAGTGACTGAAATAGGACGAGGAGAGGTGTGCTTGTGACGAATCTGGCATACCTGTTCTTCGATACCGAAACGACGGGCATTCCGAGGAATTACAAGGCGCCGGCGTCGGACCTGAAGAACTGGCCGCGGTTGGTACAGATCGCATGGTTGATGACCAGCGCGGACGGCCAAGAGATCGCGAGCGCGGAGCATGTCGTAAAGCCAGAGGGTTTCGAGATTCCCGCCGATGCCGCGAGGATTCATGGCATCACCACTGAGATCGCCTTGGAGAGAGGGCAGGATGCAAGAGCGATATTGAGTGCTATCGCCAAGGACATCGAAAAGGCGGGTGCCCTGGTAGCCCACAACATGCAATTCGATGAGAAGATCTTGGGTTCGGAGTTTCTGCGCACCGGATGTCCCAATCTCGTGGAAACCAAGAAACGCCTATGCACAATGCAGTCATCGGCACGGTATTGCGGCATCCATGGCCACTACGGATTCAAGTGGCCCAAGCTTCAGGAACTCCACATGAAGCTATTTCGCGAAGAGTTCCAAGGTGCCCACCGCGCCTTGGAAGACGTGCGTGCCTGCGCCAGATGCTTTTTCGAATTGAAGCGCCTCAGGGTCATGTCCTGAGTGATAGAGCGGAGTACCATTATTCTTGGTTTGGGCTGCCGGAAAAGACTGCCTTGGCGGCTTGAGCCTGCGCTATTTGAACTCAAACAGGACGGTACAACCCAAGGAGGAGGCCATGAAGATTTACGACTGGCATATCGCACCCAATCCGAGACGGCTTCACATCTACCTTGCTGAAAAGGGCATCAAAGTCGAGTTGGAAGAAGTAAGCGGCGAGAATTTCAGGCTCAAGCCTTCCTACATCACCAAGTATCCCCACGCGATGGTACCCATGCCGGAGCTGGACGATGGCACCTTGATCTGCGAAGCCATGGCGATCGCGCGTTATTTCGAAGAGCTTTATCCCAATCCACCCATGATGGGAACGGACGCCAAGGACAAGGCCATCGTGGAAATGTGGGAGAAGCGCGCCAACGAGGAAGGAATGCTGGCCGCCTCTGAATTATTCCGCAATACGCACGAGGCATTTGCCGAGCGCGGGCTGCCGGGATCGGCCCAACCCATTCCCCGTATTCCGGCTTTGGTGGACCGGGCCAAGGACCGGCTTGCCCGCTTTTTCAAGAAGGTCGATGCGCAATTGGCCAACAACGAATTCGTAGCTGGCAAACGCTACGCCATCGCGGACGCTACTACGCTATGCGGAATCGATTTCGCCAAGTGGACGGATGTGGATATCCCGCTGGAGTGTAAGCATCTGCGCCGCTGGTATGAAGCCGTCTCCGCCCGGCCCAGCGCAAAAGCCTAGAAACTAAAAGGCCTTCCCATTTTCGGGGGAAGGCCTGGCGGGGGCCGAAGCAACCTACTTCTTCTTGCTCTTCTTCGACACGACTTGCTTATGTTCCGGATTCGCCGCAGCGGCTTTTGCCGCCGGCTTTTTCTTGCTGCTCATGAGCGTGCTTTTGGTGTTATGGCTGGCAGACTCGTAGGCGAAGCTGCTGGCGGCGGCGGACATCAAGACGGCGGCAATGACGATAGAGAGTTTGCGCATCGATCGCTCCTGTGAAGGGTTTGTGAAAAATGTGGCCGCGGACCCGCGGCCTGACTGGCCTTAAAGCAAAGTCAGGTCCCTACAAAGAGCTTGCCAGCTAGGGGCTATCCAGCGTTTTGCCAGAGGCTCTTGGGTACTAGGCAGTGCACGCTCTTGCGATCCGCACCCGTGGCACCTACCCTCGCATCCATGGTCAGGCTGGCGAGGGAATAGGCGTCCAGGCGCGAGAGTCCGCGCTTTTCACTGAGCATGCCGATCATGGCGGAAGCAGCCTCGTCCATGGCTTTTTGCAGGTCTGGAGATGATGCCGTCGTGACGTAATTGCGTTGGGACTCGCGAACGGGATGGGCGGCCAGGCGAACTTTTTCTCCCCGCTTGGAGATGCGCGCGTAAACGCCTTTCACCTGGTTCACCACTTCCGCGATGCGCACATCGGCCACGTATAGCAGCAGCTTTTCCGCTTGCGATGCAGTGATCTTCCGCTGCTGAACCAGAAATTCCACGGCTTCGCCCTTCATGATCTCCAGGGCTTTAGGGCACCTCTAATAATCACTTTTCTACGACGGATCTCTTACCGCGTTAGCGAAATGAGTTTCATTCTCGGCCAGGTGACCTTCAGCCGGGTTATTTCGCGCCTTTCAAGGCGTTTTGCGAGCCTCTTCACTGGCTTTGTATCCAACT
>SHXO01000018.1 GCA_009693245.1 Betaproteobacteria bacterium
TTTCGCGTCGCGGCCGAGCCTGGCGGTGCCGCGGCCCTGGCGGGATTCTTGTCCGGCCGCGCGGGCCTTGAATCCGGTGCGCGCGCCGCTGTCATTGTCTGTGGCGGCAATGTAGATCCCGCGACGCTGGCTGGGTGATCGCGGCGAGGGGTGATTTTCATGAGATAGAATGCCCGCCACCTTCCAATAGGTGAGCGTGACATTCCCCGAATCCTCACCCCTCCCGAATCCTCGCCCCTCTACATGCAAACCGATAATGTCGTGGCTTCCACGCAAGCCATCGATCCTCTTTATGCGCCCTCCGCGGATAACGTGCGCGCTTTTGACCGCGAATGGCTGTTATTGCTGGCGCTGATCGCGCTGGTGTGGTTCGGCGCTCTGGGTTACCGCCCCCTTGCCGAGCCCGACGAGGGCCGCTATGCCGAAATTCCCAGGGAGATGGTGGTGAGCGGGGATTACGTGACGCCGCGCTTGAACGGCATCAAGTATTTCGAGAAACCCGCTTTCCAATACTGGATGACGGCGGCGTCCTACAAAGCCTTCGGAGTCAACGAATGGGCGGCTCGCCTGTGGCCGGCATTGACTGGTTTTTTGGGAGCGCTCATGGTTTGGTGGGTGACTCGCCAGTGGCTCGGCGAGAAGGGCGCGGCGGCCGCCGCGCTGTTCGTCCTCAGCAGCCCTTATTACGCATTTTTTTCGCAGGTGCTGTCGCTGGACATAGGCGTTACTTTTTTCATCAGTGCGGGCATGTTGTTCTTCATGCGCGCCCAATGCGCACCGAACGAATCGCGCGAAGAGCGGTTCTCCATGCTCATGGCTTGGGCCAGCCTAGCTCTTGCCGTGCTGAGCAAGGGTTTGATCGGCATCGTGCTACCGGCCTTGGTGGTGGGGGCGTATGTAGTCATGGAGAGAAACATCGCGGTGCTACGGCGCATGCACTGGCTGGCTGGACTGGCGGTGTTCTCTGTAATCGTATTGCCATGGTTTTTTCTGGTATCCCAGCGCAACCCAGAGTTTCCGGAGTTCTTTTTCATCCACGAACATTTCGCGCGCTACACCTCGAACATTCATCACAAAGCCGAGCCCTTCTGGTATTTTTTTCCGATACTGCTTATTGGGGCGTTGCCCTGGACATGGCTCGCCATAGAAGGGGTGGGAGAAGGGTGGCGAAAGGCCACGCCTGCGGGCGCATTGCGCGTGGAGCGCTTCCTCATTCTATGGGCCGCTTGCGTCGTGGGTTTCTTCAGCATATCCGGCTCCAAACTTCCGGGTTACGTCTTGCCAGCCGTCGCGCCTCTCGCGATTCTTGCCGCGCAGCGTGCCATGAGCCTGTCCGCGCGGGGAATTCTGGTCCGGGTCATTCCGGGCGCGGTGCTCCTGGCAGTGTTGCTATTCGCGGGCACCGAGCTGATGGAGTTCGCCCAGGAGGATTCCGTATCTTTCAAGTACTTCGCGCACTACGCTAATTGGATGGAAGTCTCCGCCATCGCGATCCTCGCCGTGTCGGCCATGACGGCCTTGATCGCACCGCGCACGCGCATGCTGGGCATCTTGTGTATGACGACGTTATTGGGGGTGCACGCCTGTGTGTTGGGATTCGATAGCCTGTCGCCTTTACGCTCCGCTCATCACATGGCGGGCTTGGTGCGCTCGCATATGCGGCCCGGAACCGTCGTATTCGAGGTCGGGCGTTACGATCAAAGCCTTCCGTTCTACCTCGAAAGCACCGTCACGCTGGCGGAGGTGGGGGGCGAATTGGAGTTCGGCATCAAACAAGAGCCCCATCGCATGCTTGCGACACCCGAAGCATTCGAAAGCGCGTGGCAGGCAGCTCACTCGGCTATTGCTGTCATGGATCCGGCGAGCTACGAGAAGTATTTGGCGCGAGGGTTGGCGGCGGAGATTATCGCTCGCGATCCAAAGCGCGTCGTGGTCCTCAAGCCGCGATAAGACCTTTTACTCCGGCTTGATGCCGGCGGATTTGACCAGCTTGCCCCACAGCTCGATCTCGGAGCGCAGATGCGAGGCGAGCTTCTCGGGCGGGCCGCCCACGACCTCCACACCCTGGGCATTGAACCGCACCTGAATATCTTTCGACGCCAGCATGCGGTTGATCTCCGCATTGAGCTGCGCGACGATGGGCTTGGGGGTTTTTGCTGGCACCATGACGCCAAACCATACGGAGACATCGAATCCCGGCACGCTTTCCGCGATGCTCGGCACCTCGGGCAGCGTGCCGGAGCGCCTCGCTGCACTCACCCCCAACGCGCGCAGCCTTCCTGCCTTGATGTGGGGCAGCACGTTTGGAATGTTGTCGAGCGCTACACTCACTTGCCCGCCCATGACATCCGTGAGCGCCGGGGCGCTGCCTTTGTACGGTACGTGCGTAAGGCCGATGCCCGCCATGCGTTTGAGCATTTCCATGGCGAGGTGAGTTGAAGAGCCGTTGCCTCCGGAGGCGTAATTGATCTGGTCTGGTTTTGCCTTCGCCAGGGCGATCAGATCCTTGACGGATGCGGCCGGAAACGAGGTATTGGCGACTAACGCGTTGGCGGTCTGGGCCGCGAAAATGACGGGGGCCAGATCGTGCAACGTGTCGAAGGGAAGCATGCTGAAAAGGGAGACGTTGACAGCCGTGGCAAAGGAGGCGATTAGCAACGTGTGGCCATCGGGCGGAGCCTTCGCCACCAAGTCCGTGGCGATGATCGTGCTGCCGCCGGGACGGTTTTCGACGACAGTGGGTCTGCCCCATGCCTTGTTTAGGTGGTGAGCCAGGGCGCGGGCAAATTGATCGTTGAACGCGCCGGCTGGATACGGGACGATGATGCGAATGGTCTTGCTGGGGTAGGGTTCGGCAAAACCTGTCCTGCCACAGAGAACACCGAGGACACAGAGGAACACAGAAACGTTTAACCTAGTCCAGAGGTGTGACTTTTCCGGCAACATGACACTAGTCGCGAATCAAAGGCAGAGCATGGTTTGTAATTTCTCTGTGCCCTCTGTGGCTCAAGACTTTTTCTTCCTTGCCTCGAAGAAGCGTTTCATCGCCTCTTGCGGTTCGCCACTCGCGTAAGCCTCTTTTTGATATTCCTTGGCCGCCACCAGCGCGGCGTCGAACCCCGGTTGGGTAATTTCTCGGAAACGGCGCTTGGTCAAACGCATGGCCGTTTTGCCTAGCGCGGATAACGAAGTGGCCAGATCCAGGGCTTTGCTCAACACCTCGCCGCGCGCCACCACGTGGTTCACCAGCCCAAGCTCGTAGGCGCGCTGTCCCGAGATGAGATCGCCGGTGATGGACAACTCGATGTTGTGCGACATGCCCAGATGCAGTGTCATCAAGTAGGAACCCACGATGCTGGCGAGCCCCGCTTTGATCTCGGGTTGCCCGATCTTCGCCTCCGCATGAGTTACTCGTAAATCGCTCACCAAGCCGATCTGGTAACCCGCGCCCGCGGCCACGCCGTTGATGGCCGCGACGCATGGCTTATCCAGCGCGCGAACCGATTGGTACATGGCATGCTGGCGCTCCAGCCAGCGCGACACTTCGTCACCCTGATACTGCATCGATTCGGCGAGATCTTGCCCCGCGCAAAACGCGCGCTCGCCGGCGCCCGTGATAACGATGGCCCTTACGGAATCGTCGGCATTAAGTGCACCCATGGCTTCGATGAGCGCCATGCGCATTTCGTGATTGACGGCATTGAGCGCCTCGGGCCGGTTCAGGGTGACGATCGCGGTGGTGCCCGAGCGCTCGGTGAGTACGGCGCTAGACATAAGCAGGCCCATCTATCACGGGATGGGCGGCGAGAAAGCTCTCGTCCAATTCCAGTCCCAAACCTGGTTTTTCCAATGGCCGCACGCAGCCATCCTTGCCCACCGAGTAAGGCGTGCTCACCATCTTGTCTCGGAACAAATTGTTCTTCGACACATCGCCCTCGAAGTACCCGGCGTTGTCGATGGCGCACAGGAAGTGAATGGCTGCCGCCATGTTGAGCCCGGTCATGGAGGTGTGCGGATGAATCTTGAGCTTCCATGCCGAAGCGAGATGCGCGATGCGCATGCATTCGGTGATGCCTCCGCTCTTGGAAAGATCGGGTTGCAAGACGGTGATGTAGCCATCGTCCAGCACGCGCGTGAACTCGAAACGCGTGTAATGATTTTCTCCCGACGCCAGCGGCGTGCGTCCGCAGAGCGAGGCGAGGCGGTAACTCTCGTAGTCGTGGGGCGGGAAGGGCTCCTCCAGCCATCCCACGCCGTTGGCGTCCAGTCCCGGCATCGCCTCGCGCGCATCGGCGACGGTGTAACCGGTGTTGGCATCGGTGAGGATGCCGATGCTTTCTCCCAGCGCTTTGCGCACCGCCGACACACGCTGCAAATCGCGTTTTGGAGTATCGCCAATTCGAAGCTTGATGGCTTTGTATCCCGCTTCGATGTGGGGCATTGCCTCGGCGAGCAACGCGGCCGGTTCCTGGTAACCCAACGACACGCCACCGGCGTAGGCAGGCACCGGTTTCGATGTGCCGCCGAGCAATTTGTAGAGCGGTAGTCCGGTAGCCTTGCCGCGAATATCCCAAATCGCCATGTCGATGCCAGACATGGCGAGGCAGGTGCCGGCACCCATGCCGTGACTACCCAGTTGCTTGACGTAAATTTTGTTCCAGATGCCGGTGACGTCGTGGGCATCCATGCCCACCACCAGCCCGCGCAATGTCGTGTTGACGAGATTCGCCACCGCGCCCGGGCAGCGCCCGTGATGGGATTCTCCCCAACCCACGAGCCCGCCTTCGGTGGTGACCTTGACGATGACGGCGTCGCGCTTGACCGCCCGGCCGATGCCGAGCGTTACGCTGTCCTCGGGCCGTACGGGAAACGATGTGGGGTATCCAACTACATCTCGTATGCGCATGTCGTTTGAGCCGTTAGCCATGGGTCTCCTCGTAGGGTAATTGTCGTGAGGGGAAATATAACGCTTGGATGGCAATTGGTCCATGTGCGGCTTCGCCTGGCGGATCTTTGCCCAAGTTCTTATCGAAGCCCGCACTTCGAAACGACGGTTGCGCAGCTCCAAGGCCGCAGGCGTTCGAAGTCACATACCGGCACCGCGTCACGAAAATCTTCGTAGGTGCCGACGCCGGAAAATCCATACTCCAGGCCAAAGGTGGTGGATCTGTTTGCGCGCAAGATGCCGCGTAGCACCTTATCCTGCGTTGCTTGCGGATCGCGGGCCTGCGCGCGCAATCTCCTGGCGCCCACGAACCACTGAATTCGCAAGTACGCTTTGAGTGCGGCGTCCAAGATTAGTCGCTTGGCCGACATGATAGCGTACATCGAATCTTATCGAAACGGTGCCGCCATCTGGCGCAAGAAGCCGGTGGGATAGGCATCGTCCAGAATCCCAATCTTGTCCACGGCCTGCCGCTTCGGCAGGTACCAGGTTCCGAAGACCAAGTCCCAAATCAAGGTTGTGCTGGAGAAGTTGCACTGCGCGGTTTTGGGATCGCGCGCATGATGCCAGCGGTGCGTCTCGGCGCTGCCCACGAAGTAGTTCAACCATCCGTAGCGCAGCCGGATATTGCTGTGCTGGTAAAAACCGTTCACCGCGTACACGAGAAAATAGCCTGCCAGTACCTCGGGTGCAACACCCAAGAGCAAGAACGGGAGCGTATCCGCCGAGAAGTGCAGAACCTTCTAGATCGGATGGAACCGGCTGGTATTCATCGAATAGAGTAAGCGCGGCGAGTGGTGGACTTCGTGCAGACGCCACAACGCGGGAAAGTGGTGGCAGGCACGATGCACCCAATAGCGCATCAGGTCCACGACCAGGATCATGAGGAGCGTCTGCGCCGCCCAATGCCAATCGTGCGGCCAGAAAGCGGGCCTGTGCGTGTGCGATGCAAGAAACAACACGACACCCATGGTGAGCAACTTGGGCAATGCCACCTGCACGAGTGCGATGTACAGTGCATCGGCTTGAACGTGGCCGCGGTTGGGATGCCAGTCCTCGCGCTCGGGAAACCAGCGTTCCAAGATGAGAATCCAGACCGCGTTGGCGATGATGGTTACATACAGGGCAATCGAAAGCGCAACCACATGCGCCCGCAGTACCGCGAACAAGGCAAAGGCGCAGGAAACAGAGAAGGGATAGATGACGTAGTGCGACCACTGCGTATCTTCTCGATGACCGGGAGCTTTTTCCGCGTAGCATAGAGCCATCGTCCAAACGAAGCTCGCCAGCACCAAGTGAAAGAATGCGGGAATCCAGGCCGTAAACCACGGCAGCGCGTTCGGATACAAGGCACTGGCGAGTATTCTCAGCACGCTTCCAGAGAAATAGACAGCGGCGAATCCGTGTAGGAACTTGGCGGCCATGGGTCGGCGCGCAAGCACACCTTTTCCCACACGCCAAGCCGCGCTCGTCATAAGCAACAGAATAACGAGTTGGACGCCCAGAAGCACCGCATAGGGCAGGTTACTTCCTTGAAAGTTTTCGAATGGCGGCAAGGCAGCCAGGGGAAACCAGCGCTGGCTAGCTTGGCCCGCGACGCGCAGCGAGAATAACGCGGTGAGAAACCAAAGTACCGTGGCATACCAGGAAGAGTTCCGCCCGTTCATCTCAAAAGTATCGCGTCACGCATCTCGGAAATACCGCGCCAGGGATGGGCCGGTGGGCGCTAATTGGACTTTACCTGTGGCGGCAGTAACTCCAAACCGACCACCCGGTAGGAAGGTTTGTAGGCTTCCCGGTATTCCTTGGAGTGGCGCACCGCGGGGTATCCGTGCTCGGCGATCTCCTCGAAGAAAGTGACGACCTCAGCGCGCTTGAAGGGCAGGATGCCTTCCGATGCCAAGTCACCGGTGCAGGCGCAAAACTTGGCTAGCCTCTCCGGGGCAGGTGGATAATTCATCGCCGTCTGCACGACGGCCATGGCCAGGGACTGGATGTCGTGTTTTCCTGCCGCATAGGGCCGAAGATGCACACGTACCAACCGGCCGTCGGGAGAAATCGGCTCCCATAGCGGTTCGGACGGCCCTTGCACGTCCAGGAGTTCGCTTTCCAGACGGCGGATAACTTCCTCGGGATTGCTAACGGCATGACTATTACCGAGCGCAGCTTGGTGCAGCAGCTTATAGACATCCAGTAGCTGCATGCGCGGGTACCTTGCCATGTGTTTTGCGATCAATTGTCCGGAGAATTTCACTCGCGCCTCTCCTCCACGATTTTGGCGGGATAAGTTATAGCACTTTATGCGCCGCGGCAATGTTGATTTGTAGGTTGAGCAGCTCGTTCGATTACAAGTAAAGACCACTTTCTTCGAACACGGTACCCCGGAGGCACGCTCATTTAATTCGGTGGCAGTCTGGCCCGCGCCCGCGGGCTACTCTGCTCTGCTAAAATACTAGCATGCGCGCGGCAGGCCTCGGATAACAATGAAAACCATGAACACGATGTTTCGCGTGTTGCGCAGTCTTCCCGCCGGGGAGTTACGCACCGCGGACCAACTTTCCCAGGAACTCGGCATCACGCGCCAAGACGTAACACAGACCGTGGACGAGGCACGAGAATATGGCGTGGATATTCAGGCCCGCCAGGGCGGTGGCTATGTAATCTCGGGCGGTATCGATTGGCTGGGTGTGCGCGAAACGCAACAGGCCATGGGAGATTGCGCCGCACGCTACCAAATCAGGATTCTCGATGCGGCGATATCGACCAACGATGAGGTGCTGGCCGAAGCGGTGAATCCGCCAGGCCGGCTGGTCGTTGCGGCGGAACTGCAATGCGGAGGGCGCGGGAGGCTGGGCCGCAGGTGGAATTCGGGGTTGGGAAACTCGCTGACGTTCTCCATTCTTTACCGCTTTTCCAAGCGAGGCGCCGCGCTTTCGGCATCCAGTCTCGTAGTGGGGGTTGCGCTGATGCGAGCTCTTAATGAATTGGGTGTGCGCGGCGCCCTGTTGAAATGGCCCAACGACTTGATCACGCCCGCCGGCAAGCTGGGCGGTGTGCTGATCGAAACCCATGGCGGCGGTGTGAGCGCCTTGCCTGCCATCGTGATTGGAATAGGGTTAAACGCGCGCTTACCCGATAAATTTGAGTCCGCGATTGGCCAACCCGTTGTGGATCTATACCGCCTTGGGGTTCGCGCCCCGCGCAGCACCATACTCGGTGTATGCTTACGCCATGTTGAGGAAACGATGGCGCGGTTCGAGGCGCAGGGATTCGAGAACCTGAGAAAGGAATGGACCGCGCATGCGGCGTATATTGGCCAGCCCGTTGTGTTGGCCCATGCTCATGGCGAAACACAGGCCGGCGTGATGGCGGGAATTTCTGAAGATGGAGCCTTGGTATTGGCGGCGGAAAATGGCCATCGGAAAATTTATTCCGGGGACATGAGCATGCGGCCGGCACAATCACCGCACAGTGGCTCGGCGCCATCGTGACCATACTGGCTATCGATGTGGGCAACAGCCGCATTAAATGGGGTTTCCACCATCAAGGCGAATGGCTGTCCATGGGTGCTTTGCCAAGAGCGGATTCCGCCCGGCTGGCGAGCGTGTGGGCGGACAGCCCGGCTCCGCACCGGGTGGTGGGTTGCAATGTCGCCGGCGAGGAGGCTGGGCAGGAAATCGGTCATGCCGTGGCGGCGCGAGGGTGCCGCGTGGAGTGGATCGTGAGCAGGGAGCGCCAGTGCAGCGTGGTCAACCGGTACGAAGAACCCAGCCAATTGGGTGCCGACCGTTGGGCCGCTCTCATCGGGGCGCGTAAACGAGTGACGGGCGGGTGTGTTGTGTTGAGTGCTGGCACAGCCGTGACCATAGACGCCATGAACGCCAAGGGCGAGTTCTTGGGAGGAGTCATTCTTCCGAATCCCGCGATCATGGCCGAAGCCCTGGAAAGGCATACAGCAGCACTCAAACGCCAACCGGGAAAATTTCACTTGCTTCCCACCAATACGGCGGATGCGATCGCCACGGGTGCGTACCTTGCCGCGGGCGGTGCCCTGAACCGAATCGAGCAGGCTCTGCGTGCCTTGGGCGAAGCGAGCTGCGAGATCATCATGACTGGCGGGGGCGCCGCGGATCTCCAACCTACGCTGGATAGAAACGTAAAGCTGATTCCAAATCTCGTACTGGAAGGTCTGGCGGTCGCGGCGTCCCAGCAAGATTGAGCATGCGCGCCGCGGTTCTGGTTTTCCTCATCTTCAATCTTGCGTTGGCTGTCTTGCTCAAGTTCGGAGGCGCGATGACGCCAAGCAAGCCCGCGGCCGAGACACTCAACGCGCACAAGATTGAGATTGTTTCCTCGTCCGGCACCTAGATCGCGCGCGTTCCCTGCATGGAACTGGGCCCCTTTAACGGCGAAGAAGTGCTATCCGTGCGCCGGATGCTGGATGAGAGGTCCTTGAGAAGCCATATGTCCAGCCTGGAGATGCCGCTTCCCGCCCAATGGTGGGTATACATCGCGCCATTCAGTTCCTACGCCGGTGCCATGCAGCAAGCCAAGCGGCTCCAGAAAATGGGGATCAATGGATACCCGCTGTTCGATGAGAATAGCCCGTGGAAGCACGCCATCTCGTTCGGAGTATTCAAATCCGAAGAAGCGGCGCTAAGGTTGCTCGAGGAGATGAAGCGCAAGGGTATCGAGGGCGCGCGAGCGGAAATACGAAGCGTCACCCGCACCTTGTTCTACATGCGGGAAGCGAGCGCCGAGCGCGTTTCACAACTCGCGCGAATCAAAGCCCAGTTCGCCGGCGCCAGTCTCAGGCAGGTGAGTTGCCCCAGTTCCAGGAGCCTCGTGCCGGGGCCGGCGGACGAGTGAACCCTTGCGCAAATCAGTCGTCGTGCGCGGCCGGTTTGTACTGCGATGCCAATTGCGCTTGAATGTTAGGAGGCGCGGCATCGTAATGGCTAAATTCCAAGGTATAGGACCCTTGGCCTCCGGTTAGCGATTTCAAGCGGGACTGGAAATTATCCAGTTCGGCTAGCGGCGCGCGCGCCGAGACTTTCATCAAGCCGTTGCTGCCGGCGTCATTGCCGCTGACTTGCCCGCGTTTGCCGGAAAGCTCGCCCGCGATGTCGCCCATGGTATTGGGCGGGGCGTAGACGTCGATGCTGACGATGGGTTCGAGCACAACGGGCCTGGCCTTGCTCATGGCATCGAGAAAGGCCTTTTTGCCGGCGGCCACGAAGGCTACTTCCTTGGAATCCACGGCGTGATATTTGCCGTCGTAGACGATGACACGCACGTCTTGCACGGGATGACCGGAGACGGGTCCCGCTTCAAGAGCCTGGCGCACGCCCTTTTCCACCGCGGGAAGATATTGTCCGGGGATGGTGCCGCCATGAATGTCGTCCACGAACTCGAAACCGCTGCCACGGGGAAGGGGCTCGATGCGTAGAAACACCTCACCGAACTGCCCGGCGCCGCCCGTTTGCTTTTTATGGCGGTGGTGCCCTTCCGCCTTCGCGCTGATGGTTTCAATATAGGGGATACGCGGCGGATGGGTGGTGAGGGTGAGCTGGTAATTCTTTTCCATTTTTTCCAGCACCCGGCGAAGGTGTAGTTCGCCCAGCCCGCGAATCACGGTTTCGTGCGCGGTGGCGCTGCGCTCCACGCGCAGGCTCGGATCCTCCGCTTCCAATTTGTGCAGCACATCCATCAGTTTTCCCTCGTCGCCGCGCTTTTGGGGTTCCACGGCGAGGCCGAATACGGGCGCGGGAAACTGCAACGGCCGGATATGGATGTGGTCATCTTCCGGGGCGTCGTGCAGGACGTCACCGAAGTGCAGGTCATCGATCTTGGCCACGGCGCAGATGTCGCCCGGAACAGCCTGATCCACCTCGATATGTTGTTTACCTTGTAAGCGGTATAGGTGCCCAATCTTGAACGGCTTGCGCGCGTCGCCCGCGAATAGCTGGGACCCCGTGCGTACCGTGCCTTGCTCCACCCGGAATACGCCGAGCTTGCCGATGAAAGGATCGATCTCCACCTTGAATACGTGCGCCAGCACATGCTTGCTGGCGTCTGGATCGGCCTGGAGCGGGTGAGCTTGCGCGCCCTCGCCCTTGATGAACATGGGTGGATTTGCCTCCGCGGGGTTGGGCATGAGGCGGACAAGGATATCCAGTAGTAGATCCAAGCCGGCACCCGTTCGCGCCGAGACGAAGCACACCGGAACGAGGTGGCCCTCGCGTAGCGCTTTCTCGAAGGGCGCGTGCAACTG
Organism: Betaproteobacteria bacterium; assembly: GCA_009693245.1. Classification (NCBI taxonomy): domain Bacteria; kingdom Pseudomonadati; phylum Pseudomonadota; class Betaproteobacteria; species Betaproteobacteria bacterium. The sequence goes on from SHXO01000018.1 coordinate 11,220, forward strand.
CTCCGAAGTGACATGGCCTTGGTCGAGGTAAACGGACATCAGTTCCTCGTCCACTTCCACGACCTGATCGACCAGAGCCGTGTGGGCTTGTTCGACGGACATCAACTCCGATGTCTCGGAGGGATCGAAGAAACAATCCACCGCCTTCTTGCCACCCTCCGCGGGCAAATTGACGGGCAAGCATTCCTTTCCATAAGCTTCTTGGATTCTCGCCAGGACTTGCTTCAGATCCACGTTGTCGGCGTCGATCTTGTTGACTATGATGAGGCGGCACAGGTTGCGCTCCCCTGCCCATTGCATCATGCGTCTGGATAGAAGTTCGGGACCATTCTGCGCGTTGATGACCGCGGCGGACAGCGCGGGGAGTGATTGTCCCAGAAAATCCAGGTACCCCGGCGTGTCGATAAGATGAATGAGGGTATTTTGGTGGATCGTGTGCGCAAGGGCGAGTTTCAGGGAGTGCCCGTGGGTCTTTTCCATCGGGTCGTAATCGCACACGGTGCTGCCTTTCTCCACCGCGCCCGCGCTGGCAATGGCCTTGCTGCGTACCAAGATCTGTTCGATGAGGGTGGTTTTACCCGCGCCCCCTGGCCGACCATCGCAATGGTACGGATGTGCTCGCTCTGGAACTGCCACATGGTTCTCTCCTCCCAGATATGGCATGAACGAAAGCTTAGAACCTGTAGCGAGCCTCCAGTTCAAGAAGCGAGGGGCTCGCTACAGAATCCGTGCGGCCAGTATAGGACTGGGCAGGAGCAGGAGCAACCGGGACGTGCGCAATGGCAGTCCCTTCACGCGGGATTGAGAATGAGGCGGCTGACATTGGAATCGCCGGGCCGAAGCTCAACCACTCTGGAGTGAAAGCGCGCCAGGTCCGCACGGTGTCCGATGCTGACGATGGCAGTGCTTGAAAGGCGCTGGATCAGTATTTGGTACATCTCTTCTTGGCTGGCATCGTCGAGGCTGGCGGTTGCCTCGTCCAAGAACAACCAGCGCGGTTTCTGCAAAATCGCACGCGCGATGGCGATGCGCTGCTGTTCTCCCCCTGAGAGCCGCATGCTCCAGGAGCGCTCCTCGTCCAAACGTTCGCTCAAATGGGGCAATCCCACGTCAGCCAAGGCGGTACGCAAAACCTCGTCGGGAAATGTGCCGGGAGACGATGGATAGGAAAGGGCGAGCCGCAAGCTGCCCAAGGGAAAGTATGGCCGTTGCGGAACGAAGAGGACGTCGAAATTCTCCGGCACATTGACTTGCCCTTGCCCAAAGGGCCAGATGCCCGCGATGCTACGAAATAGCGTGCTCTTGCCGCAGCCGGTGGGGCCCTTGATGAGTAATTTTTCCGATGGTCTGATGGTGAAGGCCGGCGCGGCGACGATGGGAGATCCCTCTGGCAGCCGGATGTCGAGATCCTTGAGAACGACATCCTTTTCCATACCCACTAGCACTTGCGGGCCCTGGGCTGTGGCCGATTCCCACTGCGCCTGGGCAAGGGACCGCCGGAAACCCACGATGCGATTGCTGGTTGCTTTCCACGTGGCAAGACCATCGAAGGCGTTGACGAACCAAGAGAGCGACCCTTTTACCTGGCCGAAGGTGTTCGCGATTTGCATGAGGCCGCCCAGCTCGAAGGCGCCCGAGAAATAACGCGGAGCGGCCACCAGGTAGGGAAACGGCACGGCAAGTTGGACATACCCGTATTGCCACCATCCCACCAGCTTTTGCCGCTTCATCATCATCAACCAGTTCTTGACCACACTGCTAAAGCGCAGGTCGAACTGCTCTAACTCATGCTTCTCGCCCCGGTATAGGGCGACGCCTTCCGTGTTTTCGCGGAATCGCGCTAGACTGAAGCGGTAGTCGGCCTCATAACGCTGCTGGTCATTGGTGATGGTTACTAGCGGGCGGCCCACCTTGAGGATCAACCAACTTCCAATCCCCGAGTAGATCAGCGCAACCCACACCATGTAGCCCGGGATGCTGATGTCCAATCCTCCCACGGAGAACTCCAGGGGGCCCGACTGGTTCCATAACAAGCCCACGAAGGTGACGAAGGTCACCACGGCGCTTAGTAAACCCAGCGAGAGATTGAGCGTGCTCGAAACGAAAATTTTGAGGTCTTCGGCAATCCTTTGGTCGGGGTTGTCGTTTTGCTGGTCCTTTAATTGGAGCCGGTAGTAGGCGCGGTTGCCTAGCCAATCGCCCGTGACGGTGGTGGTAAGCCAAGTGCGCCAACGAATCTGCAGCAGCTGGGTAAGGTAGGTCGCGTACACAGTCATGATGATCCACACGATGGCCAACACCATGAACCAGCCCATCTCCTTGAAGAAATCGTTTTTCGCCTTGTGTTGGAGCGCGTTGTAGAAGCGGTTGTACCAGTCGTTGAACAGTACTTCGACATAGACCAGAGCCAGCGTAAGCGCCAGTACGGAAACGAGCAATGCCCAAGCGGCTTTCTTCTGTTCTGACTTCCAAAAGGGTCCGATGAGTCTCCACACATCGCGGCCAAAGGAAGAGGGTGGCTTGGAACTGGACATGCGGGTTTCTCCTGGCACGGCTTCGCCGGTGAGCGAAGCGGCCTTTTCTTAAGATGACCGAATCTGCTTGACCAAACGCGTGGTCGAACGGTCGTGGATGAATGGGATGGAGTGTACGCGGCCGCCCCAGGAGAGCACCTCGCGCGCGCCAACGATGCTCTCCACTGGCCAATCGCCGCCTTTGACCAGAATTTGCGGCTGGCACAGGAGAATCAGCTTGAGGGGCGTGTCATCGTCGAAGGAGGTCACGACGCTGGCGCATTCCAATGCCGCAATCACCGCCATGCGGTCTTCAAGAGTGTTGATCGGGCGGTCTTCGCCTTTGCCAAGACGGCGCACGGATTCATCGCTGTTTAGCGCGACAACGAGGCTCGCGCCCAATGCCCGAGCCTGCGCGAGATAGGTGACGTGACCCCGGTGCAAGATATCGAAACAGCCGTTGGTGAATACGATGGGCTTGGGCAAATTCTGGCAGCGTTGCGCAAGGCTCGCGGCCGCGGCGATTTTTCCCTCGAATGGCGGTGGGCTAGAGGCCATGGCTTGAGCGCCACTTTTGCAGCAACGCGGGGACGTCATTCATGTCGTGGAAGAATTCCACGCCTTGCACGAGCTTCTTCGTTCGTGCGCCGTTATTGCCGGTGGCCCACATGGCAATGCCACGCGGCATGAGGGAACGTAATTCCGACAAACCGCAGATGACATCCTGGCTAAAGGAGCCAAATGCCATGCCCACGATAGCCGCGTCGTGAGCCGCCGCCGCGCGTGCTATTTCCCTGCACGGCGTTTCTGGCCCGAGAGCAAGGCATATGGCCCCTTCCACGCAGCATAGCGCTTCCATGATGAGCAGCGCGCGAAATTCGCCGGTGAACGTCGCTAGCAGAACACGCGGTGCGCTCCCCTCATGCTGAATGGAATGAATGGCGCTGCGTAAGACGCCCTGAATATGCTCCGCGTAGAAATGTTCCTCGAATAATCGTAGATCGCCCCGCATCCAGCTACCGCGGACATGTTCATCGAGGGGCACGACAGTATCGAGCACGAAATGCTTCAACCCTTGGCGCATGAGCGCTTGCGCGAGCTGGCGGCGAAACTCGGCCACGTTGTGATCGCGTAATAGTTCGATGAAAATCGGCAGATCCTCTCTCCCATCGTCCAGGGGCGTATTTCGAGGGCTAAGGGATTCAAGCGCGCCGAGGTCCAGGGAGATGATTTTGCCGGGCCGAAGGCCGCGCTCCATCAAGCGGCGGATGAGGCGCAGTTTTTCCACCTGCTCGGCAGGGTAGATTCGCTCGCCATTGGCATCTCGTCCAGGCTGGGGGAAACCGTAGCGCCTTTCCCAAATGCGCAGCGTGTCCTTCGATAGGCCGGTTTCCCTCTCGGCGGCACCAATGCCTACCGCCTCGGTTGGGCCAGGGGCGAGCGGTATGGAAAGTTGTGATGTACGGGACAACTACTAGAGGAAGGCGAATCGCACGGCCATTAGTTTATCCCTGGCCAAGACCTTAGTCGACGTACTCGAAGACTCGCACTACTTTCAGTACGCCGGATGTCCCGCGTGCGATTTCCGAGGCCATGTCGGCTTCGCGATGGGTGACCAATCCCATCAAGTACACGACGTTGTTTTCCGTCACGACTTTTATGTGTGTTGCCGAGAGGTCTTTCGTCACCACCAAGCGGCTCTTAACCTTGCTGGTCGTGTAAGTGTCGTTAGCCCGAGCGCTCATGGCGCTGGCGCCCGCCACGGCGGTTTCATTCTGCACGCTGCGAACGTTTTCGATACCTTTGACTATGTCCGCCAGGGCCGACTTGACCTCTTCGCTGGGAACTTCCCCAGTCAGGAGGACGACGCGATTGAAACTGGTGGCGTTGACGTGAACTTGGTCGCCGTAGCGGTCCAGGATGCGGCTGCTCGTCTTGAACTCGATTCCCTGGTCCTCGACGTACACGCCACTGGTGCGCCTATCCTCGGCGAACATGTAACCCGCCGTGGCACCACCGGCCAAAATCACGGGAACACACCCCGCCAAGGCGGGCGCAAGCGCGAGAAAACTGGTCAAAATCCAACGCTGAACATATGTCATTACTCAACTCCCATTAATATGCAATCGACGGCATCGCACAGGCAATGCAAACATAGGATATGCACTTCCTGTATGCGCGCCGTGCTCTCATGCGGCACGCAGATATGGATGTCGGGTTCCGCGAACAGTTCCGCCATCATGCCGCCGCTTCGGCCCGTGAGTCCTATGACTGTCATCTGGCGTTCGTGGGCGGCGAGCATCGCTTCGATGATGCTGCGCGAATTCCCGCTTGTGGAGATGGCCAGCAGAATATCCCCATGGTGTCCCAGCGCGCGAACCTGCTTGGAGAACACTTGGTCGTACTGGTAATCGTTGGCGATGGAAGTAAGAACGGAACTGTCCGTCGTGAGAGCGATGGCGGCCAGGGGAGGGCGCTCGATTTCAAAGCGGTTGACCAGTTCCGCGGCGAAATGCTGTGCGTCGCCAGCAGAGCCACCGTTGCCACATACGAGAATCTTCCCTTCATTCATCAGGCACTGGACAAGCCGTTGCGCGGCTTGGTTGAGCGCCTCCGGAAGGACCTTGGCGGATTGTGTCTTGAGCTGTGCGCTCTCCAAGAAATGTTTACCGATTCGCTTGACGAGGTCCATGCAGGATTTGGCTGTATATGCCGGCGGAATTATTGCACAACAGCCAGGATGTCTCGCGCGAGTATTTATTTGATGGGTCGTCACGGGCGCAAACCCGGCTTTGACCAAAGGGGCTACGAGTCTATTCGCCGAAGGCGTCGCGAATCCAGTCCACGGAGTTGTTTGGGCCTAGGAGCATGGCGTCGAAACGGCATCTGGGTAGTACTTGGGACTGTGATAGGTAGTGGCGTGCCGCGGCAATGATTCGTTTTTGCTTGCGCACCGTGATGCTTTCCGCGGCGCCGCCAAAGCTGGCGTTCTTTCGCATGCGAACCTCCACGAACACGAGGGTAGTGCCCTCGTTCATGATGAGGTCGATTTCGCCAAACCGGCAGCGGTAGTTACGTTCCAGAAGCCGCAGGCCCTTGCCGCGGAGGAATGCGAGAGCCTCATCCTCCGCGCCAGAACCCGCCGAAATCATCGGTAGGCGGTGTCGGCCAGCGCGCGTGCGATGCCGTTGTGGAAATCGGCGGGAGTGAGTTCTCTGACGAAGCGCTGGTTCTCACCGCGTAAGATGAGGCCAGTGACGCCATCGAGGGGTTCTTCGTCAATCTTGAGAAACGGATTGATGAGTTCCTGCACGATTCGGTAGGCATCTATTCCCAGGGCGAAGAAACGCTGGATTTCGAGCGAGGCGAATGGAAGTGCACGGCTGTAAGTTACCGCGGCTGCGTGATCGGGCAAGAGTAACCAGGGCATATCCAGGAACATCACGCCATCGAGCTCGAAGTTTTCCAGGGGATCGTTGCTGTTGTAGGCCAGGGATGTGGCGAACACAGGTATGGCGCCACCGATATAGGGGCGCGCAATCTTGGCGCGGCTGGAATCCAGTGCGAGGAGCACGATGTCGGCGTTGGTGGCTTGTGGCCTCTCTTTTAGTTTGGACAGCACGGCTGGATCGGCGTTATAGGCGAATTCCTCGGCTACGCTGCCCCCGCGGGCTTGCCATTCCTCCTTGAAGGCTTGCGCGATCCGGCTGGATACGGGGGTCTCCGCCGTAACGATGAATGCACGCTTGAGTCCTTTCTTGGCAGCTACACGGGCCAGTTGCCGCGCCTCCGTATCTACCTGGAGTCCAAAAACATAAAAATGACGGGGCATGATGAGATCGCCCTCGGGAGTGTTAAGCGCTAGGGTAGGGACCTTGATCTGCCCGCCCACGGCAAGGGCGGTCACTGCACTACGGGACAGTGGCCCTATGACGGCACGGGCGCCCTCGTTGGTCGCGCGCTCATAGGCAGCCTGGATCTCCTTGGCGTCGTCACTGGTGGCGTGGACGATCACGGGTAGGCCTTGTTTATTGGCCGCCGCCGCTTGCAGGACACCTTGGCGAACGGCGTCTGCTTGTCGGCCGAGAGCCTCCGATTTAAGGGGGAGGATTACCGCCACATGGTTCTGGGAGGCTTCGTCTGTCTGCTGCGCCCCCGCATTGGGAATGGCGAGCGCAAGCGCAGCCACGTATAGTGAGGAATTGATCTTTCGTAAGAGCTTAAATACGTGTTGCATAGCAGTTCTCTCGATAGCATTGAGGCTGGATTATATGTACTCGCTACGCCGATAGGTAACCTGCGGGACATCACCTTGAGGGCCTTGGATGTCTTGTCCGCCGTTGATCTTATCGCCGCCGAGGACACTCGGGTGACGCGACATCTTCTATCGCACTACGGACTAAGCGCAAAGATTGTCTCTTTGCGTGAACACAACGAGGCCCGCGAAGCCGCGCGCCTCGTGACTATGATGCAGGAAGGCAAATCCGTGGCGCTCGTTACGGATGCTGGGACGCCAGGGGTGAGCGACCCAGGCGCTGTCTTTGTTGGCAAGGCGCGCTCGGCCGGGGTGAAAGTGTGGCCGGTTCCTGGCCCGTCGGCGGCGATCTGCGCTTTGTCCGTTCTGGGATGGGAGGGTACGCAGTTTTTGTTCCACGGTTTCTTACCGAGCCAAAGGCGTGCAAGGGTGCAGGTGCTGGAAGGACTCAAGAAATTTCCCTATAAGCTGGTGTTCTACGAGTCGCCCCATAGAATCGTGGAAACGATACGCGACATGGCCGAATGCTACGGAGCTTCCCGGCAGTGCGCGGTATTCCGGGAGCTCACCAAGAAGTTCGAGGAGAGCAATTTCGCGCCGTTGCCGGAGATTCTTGCCTGGTTGGATGAGCATGAAGATCACCGGCGCGGTGAGTTCGTCCTGATAGTGGAGGGCGGGCAAGAGCAGAGCGCCCCCCGCGCCGTTTCGCCCGAGCGTGTGCTGGCCCTGCTGTGCGAAAAGCTACCAACGAAAGACGCGGTGCGCTTGGCGGCGGACATCACGGGGGGTAAACGCAACGAACTCTATGGCTTGGCATTGAAATTAAAGGGTATTACAAACGAGAACTCCAATGATTGACCATATCACCCTGACAAGACCCGATGATTGGCATCTGCACCTGCGCGACGGCGAACACATGCGAGCGGTGCTGCCGGACACGGCCAAACGCTTTGGCCGGGCTATCGTGATGCCCAACCTTAAGCCGCCCGTCACTACGACGCAAATGGCCCAGGCGTATCGCGAGCGCATTCTCGCTGCGTTGCCTAGAGGGGCATTCTTCCAGCCGCTCATGACCTTGTACCTCACTGACAACACCCAACCCGAAGAGATTCGCCGGGCACACGCCAGCGGGATCGTGTTTGGCGCCAAGCTCTATCCCGCGGGTGCCACGACCAACTCGGATTCTGGCGTGACACAGGCCGAGAAGTGCCGTGGCGCCCTGGAAACCATGAGCGAAGTAGGCATGCCCTTGCTGATCCATGGCGAGGTGACCGCTGCCCATGTCGATGTGTTCGACCGCGAAAGAGTTTTCTTGGAAGAAACGCTGGCAGGCTTGGTCCTAAGGTTTCCCCGGCTGAAAATGGTGCTGGAGCATGTCACCACGGAAGAGGCGGTTGCATTTGTCAGGCAAGCGCCCGCTACCGTCGCGGCGACTATTACCGCCCATCACCTGCTCATGAACCGAAACGCTCTTTTTCAGGGTGGAATCCGGCCTCATGCCTATTGCCTACCTATCCTCAAGCGTGAAAAGCACCGGATTGCCTTGGTGAGCGCCGCGACATCCGGGGGAAAGAAGTTCTTTTTGGGAACCGATAGCGCGCCCCACGCGAGGCATACCAAGGAAAACGATTGCGGTTGCGCGGGGCTTTATACGGCCCATGCGGGCATCGAGCTATATGCCGAAGTTTTCGATGGAGCGGGAGCCATCGAAAATCTGGAGGCTTTCGCAAGTTTCAACGGCCCCGATTTCTACGGCCTTGAGCGCAATCGCGAGCAGATTTCGCTTTCACGAAACCGCTGGCCGGTGCCCCGGGAGATCGGCTATGGAGCCAATCGATTAGTACCTTTTCGAGCCGGGGAAACGGTTGGATGGAGTCTTTGTTAGGAGACTACTCACAAGGGTGTTAGGATCGGCGTGCGAAGTCGGCTGGACAGTCGCCGCGCGGTTTAGGCTGCGGGGAGGAAAGTCCGGGCTCCATAGAGCGGAATGCCGGCTAACGGCCGGACGTCGAAAGACGATGGAAAGTCCCTCCATAGGGACCGTAGGCTGTCCCAACTGCCGGAAAACACCGGAACGGGCGCGAAAGCGCTTCGCTGCGGCAGATTGGTTCACTTACGGTGCAACAGAAAACATACCGCCCAAGCGCGTTTCCGGTGCGTGCCGGTAAGGGTGCAATGGCGCGCGACACCGTAATGTGCGCGGCGGCTGGCGCAAGCTAGCTGCGGGTAAGAGCCCACCGCGCCGCCGGTAACGGCGGCGGCATGGCAAACCCCATTCGGAGCAAGACCAAATAGGAGAGCAACGGCGTGGCTCGCGCCGCTCTCGGGTAGGTCGCTTGAGCCACCGGGTAACTTGTGGCCTAGAGGAATGACTGTCACGGGGGTCCTCTCCCGAACAGAACCCGGCTTATAGGCCGTCTTCGCATTCTTCTCCCCCCTGGATTGATCCCGCCCGTTCGGGCCGAAGGATATATTCCTATAATTCACTTGAGAAAATCTGCACAAGCGATTGATTTGTGAATATATATAAAGTTATGCTGCATAGCAGTATAACTTTATGCTAAGCGCTTGTCCTAAAAACGAAAAGGTTGGTTGACCCCAGGCATATTTTTCTCTTATAGTGGCGCTAAGTGGGGTTAGGTGGGTTTTTGTGGGGATTTTGGGCGCAATGGAAGGCAATTGGATTGATGGCTAACCAAAAAAGGAAAAAGTGTGTTCAGGGGCGTCACCCGGCTAACGTTGGATAGTAAGGGCCGGCTGGCCATTCCATCCAAGAGCCGCGACGTTCTCGCGGCGCAGGCGGGCGGCCGTTTATGGGCGACTGCTGCATCGCGCTCCTGCATTCTGCTCTATCCGGAACCAGAATGGCTCGTCATCGAGGAGCGGGTGAACAGCCTTCCTTCCACCAATCCACAAGTTGAGGCACTTCAGGACTTGCTGATCGGCAATGCACGCGAACTCGAATTGGATAGCGCCGGGCGGATTCTCGTGCCCCCAGAATTGAGGGAGTTCGTTGGGTTGGCCAAGGATGTTTCCCTCGTCGGGCGAGGAAAAAAATTTACCCTTTGGGACAGCGAAAAGTGGAAAGCCCGAATGGATGAGGCGATTTCCTGGCAACAGGGCGGTCTGGGTCCGCAGTTCGATATTTCTTTGTGAGGGCCGATGTTCACGAACCCGTATTGCTCGCCGAGGCCATTGAAGCGCTGGCCATTGCACCCTCGGGGATCTATCTCGATTGCACATTCGGGCGCGGGGGCCATAGCCTGGCGATTCTGTCGCGGTTGGGTAACTCTGGAAGGCTCATCGCCCTGGATCGCGACCCGGACGCCATCGAATCTGGGGCAGCCATGACAGACGCTCGATTGACGCTCATCCATTCATCTTTTGGCGGCCTTGATGCGGCCCTGGCGGCGGCCGGGGTTAAAGACATCGATGGCGTCCTATTCGATCTGGGCGTGTCATCTCCTCAATTGAGCAACGCGGAGCGCGGAATGAGTTTTCGGCTCGATGGGCCCCTTGACATGCGCATGGATACCACGCAAGGGGCCACGGTGTCGGAATGGTTGTCAACGGTTTCGGAATCCCAACTGCACGAGGTAATCAAGGAATATGGCGAGGAACGGTTTGCTGGGAAGATTGCAAGAGCGATTGTTGCGGCTAGGTCGCGGGGACCCATCCTTTCCACCCGGGAGCTTGCCCAGATCGTGGCGTCCGCTGTCCCATCGCGCGAGCCAGGGCAGGACCCGGCGACGCGTACATTCCAAGCTCTTCGGATTTTCATCAATCAAGAGCTTGAGGAGTTATCGAGAGGTCTAGCCCAAGCGCTGGGGCGTTTGCGGATTGGAGGACGCATGGTGGCGATAAGCTTCCATTCCCTGGAAGACCGGATCGTTAAGCGTTTCTTCCAGCAAGAATCCAAACCCGCGGGCATTCCCGACCGCTTGCCCCTTCGCGCCGGCGAGTTACCTCAGCCCAGAATGCGAACGCTGAGCCGGGCGATCCGCCCCTCAATGGCCGAGGTTGCACGTAACGTGAGATCTCGCAGCGCGGTAATGCGCGTGGCCGAAAGGATCGCGCAATGACCAAGGCCACGGCGGTGCTGCTGGTTATCCTTCTCGCAAGTGCCGCGGGTTTGGTGACCTCGCAACACCAAGCCCGAAAGCTCTACGCCGATTTGGAAAGGGAACAGCAGACCGCCAAGCAAATCGAGGTGGAGTGGGGGCAGTTGCAGATCGAGCAAAGCACATTCAGCATGCATTCGCATATCGAGAAGGTGGCGGCTTCTCGCTTGCGCATGGCTACACCTGCTACGCAGCATGTGCAGATGCTTTACTTGCCGCGGGGCGCTACGCGATGAAGCCCACCGCCAATCCCGCCTTACGCTTGAAACTGCCCGTGGGCCGGGCGCGCTTCGTGGTGTGTGGAATTATGCTGGCTTTCGCGGGGCTTTGCGGGCGAGCCTTCTATCTTCAGATCATGCAGGACGAGTGGTTGCAGCAAAAAGGAGCTAGTGCCTACACCCGGGTGATCACCTTGCCTGCCCACCGCGGAATCATCACCGACCGCCACGGCGAGCCGCTTGCCGTGAGCGCTCCGGCGGAGTCGGTCTTCGTGAGCCCCTCCGATGTGAATATGGACGAAGCCCAGCAGCGCCAACTGGCCAAGCTGCTTGGCATGGATAATCGGGAAATCGGCAAGCGCCTTGCCACGCAGGACCGCGAATTCGTTTATCTCAAGCGCCGCTTGCCTCCGGAGACCGCGGCTGAAGTGGTGCGCATGAATTTGCCTGGCGTGTTCTTGAAACGAGAGTACAACCGCTTTTATCCGGCGGGCGAGGTGAGTGCGCAGTTGCTCGGTATCAGCGATGTGGATGACCGGGGCCAGGAGGGCATGGAACTGGCGTACCAAGACTGGCTAAAGGGCGAGCCGGGAAGCCGGCATGTCATCCGCGACCGCAAGGGGCGCATCGTCGAGGACGTGGAAAAATTACGCCCGCCGCGTAACGGCCGCGACCTTACCCTGAGCATTGACAGCAAGTTACAGTACCTGGCCTACCGCGAACTACGCGCCGCCGTGTCCAAGCACAAGGCCAAGGCCGGGGCCATCGTCGTGCTCGACGTGAAAACAGGTGAGGTGCTCGCGCTGGCCAACGTGCCCACCTTCAATCCCAACAACCGCGAAAAACTCGACCGCGACCGAACGCGCAATCGCGCGGTTACGGATTTATTCGAACCCGGTTCCACGCTCAAGCCATTCACCGTCGCGGCCGCCCTGGAGGCGGGCAGTGTCGAGCCGGAGACCCTGGTGGAAACAGGCCATGGTGTACTGCAAGTGGGAAACCGCCAAATACACGACGCGCACCCGGAAGGCTTACTCACGGTTTCCGAGGTTATCCAGAAGTCCTCCAACGTCGGCATCGCCAAGATCGCCTTTGGATTTCCAGCGGAGAAGCTCTGGGGCGTGTTATCCGGTGCCGGGTTCGGCACTTCGCCGGGAAGTGGTTTTCCCGGAGAAGCAGGCGGTTTGCTATGGCCCCATAAGAGCTGGAAACCCATCCAGCATGCGACCATTTCCTTTGGGCACGGAATTTCCGTGAGTCTCATGCAATTGGCGCGAGCCTACACTCTGTTCGCGACCGGCGGCCAGTTGCAATCCTTGCATTTGCTACGCCATGACGAAGCCGTCGCGGGCCGGCAAGTCATTTCCGCGCACACCGCGGGCATGGTACGGCGGATGATGGAATCCGTGGTGAGCGCCGATGGGACGGCGGTGCTCGCGCGCGTGGCGGGTTACCGCGCCGCGGGCAAGACCGGGACCGCCCACAAAATCGAGAACAAAGGCTATTCGGCCCGCCGTTACGTGGCTTCCTTCGTGGGGCTGGCGCCAGTGTCGGATCCGCGCTTGATCGTGGCGGTGATGATCGATGAACCCGGTGGCCAAGTCTACTACGGCGGGCAGGTCGCGGCCCCCGTTTTTAGCGAAGTGATGGGCGCGGCCCTGCGCGCCTTGGGAGTGGCTCCGGACGAATTGCTCGCACCTGGGTTGGGTGTGCAAGCGGCGTTGCCAAGGAAAAAAGCGTGATGGCGCATGCCACCGTTTCACCCGGAGCACTCGCGGCGTTGGGGGCGGATCTCACGCGCATGGTGTCCGATAGCCGGCGGGTGCGCGCGGGCGACGTGTTCGTGGCGCTGCCAGGCGCGCGCCATGATCCGAGGATGGATATTCCAGGGGTGATCGCCGCGGGCGCCGCGGCGGTGATTTGGGAGCAGGAGGGATTTCGGTGGCGCGAGGAATGGCGCGTTCCCAATCTGCCTGTGCGCGGCTTGCGCAACGTGCTGGGTGAGTTAGTGTCGCAGGCCTATTCTCATCCTTCGCGGCAAATGTGGGTGGCTGGCGTGACCGGAACCAACGGCAAGACATCCTGCAGCCAATGGCTGGCGCATGTCCTCACGCAATTGGGCCGGCGCACCGCCGTGATTGGCACCTTGGGAAATGGATTTCCGGGCGAGCTGTCGCCAGCTTCCCATACCACTCCAGATGTCGTTACCTTGCACCAGTTACTGGCGGATTATCGTAGCCACGGGGCCACGAGTGTCGCCATGGAAGTATCCTCGCATGGCCTGGACCAAGGCCGGGTGGACGGTGTGCAATTCAGCGCGGCGCTCTTCACCAATCTCACACGCGATCATTTGGACTATCACGGCAGCATGGAGCGTTATGGCGCCGCCAAGGCAAGGCTCTTTGCCTGGCCCACGCTCAAACACGCGGTGGTGAACTTGGACGATGAATTTGGCGCGAACCTCGCCGCCCGCTTGAATCGCGGCGCGTTGGAGGTGATGGGTTACGGCATTGGCAGGGGAGAGATATCTGGCCACCGATTGGACTTGTCCAGCCGCGGCTTGCGCCTGGAAATCGAAACACCCTGGGGCAAGAGCGAAATCGAAAGCCAATTGCTCGGCGGCTTCAATGCCAGCAACCTGCTAGGGGTTCTCGGGATGTTGCTGGCCGCGGGGGCCGGTCTTGCCGATGCAACAAGAACATTGTCAGCCATGCAGGCGGTGCCAGGGCGCTTGCAGATAGTTCGAGAGAGCCAAGGTCCCCTGGTGGTGGTGGACTATGCCCACACCCCCGATGCGCTGGAGAAAGTGCTTCAGACCTTGGCGGACATAAAACCTGCCGGCGCTCGCTTGATCTGCGTGTTTGGCTGCGGCGGAAATCGCGATGCGGGTAAGCGGCCTCTCATGGGTGAGATCGCCACGCGCTTGGCGGATCTCGCCGTGGTGACCAGCGATAATCCCCGCGACGAGGAGCCCCTGAAAATCATCGAGAACATTATCGCCGGCGCCCATGGAAATTACCGGGTGGAAGCCGACCGGGCCGCCGCGATTCATCGCGCCATCGAGGAAGCCCGGCCCAACGATATCGTCCTGCTCGCTGGCAAGGGGCACGAAACCCACCAAGAAATTCGTGGCGCGCGCCTGCCGTTCGCCGACGTAGAGGTGGCGAGAGATTTTTTGCGGCGGCACCATGCTTGATCTCAAGGAAGCTGCTGCTGCATTGAACGGCCAGTTGCTCGGCGAGAACGCGCGCTTCGGCGGCGTGACGACCGATAGCCGCCAGATGAACGCGGGCGATCTGCTGGTCGCAATTCGTGGCGAGCGTTTCGACGGACACACCTTCGTAGCCGGTGCGTTGGACAGTGGCGCGGCGGGCGCCCTAGCCGATGCGCGAGGTGCGGCGCAAATCGAAGCGCGTCCCCTCATCGTCGTGGCCGATACGCGCTTGGCTCTGGGCCGCTTGGCCGCCCACTGGCGCGCGCGATGGCAAGGGACGCTCGTAGGGGTGACCGGGAGCAACGGCAAGACAACCGTCAAGGAAATGATCGCGGCCATCCTGCGTGCCCACGCGGGCGAGGACGCCGTGCTGGCCACGACGGGAAATCGCAACAACGACATCGGCATGCCTCTGATGCTTTTGCGCCTGCGCCCGCGGCATCGCTACGCGGTGATCGAGATGGGGATGAATCATTTGGGCGAAATCGCTTATCTCACCGGGCTCGCGCGGCCGGGTGTGGCCCTCATCAATAATGCCGGTACTGCCCACATCGGCGAGCTAGGATCAAGGCAAGCCATCGCGCAAGCCAAGGGGGAGATATTCGAAGGTCTGGATAAGGACGGGGTGGCCATCGTCAATTCAGACGATGACTTCGCCCCGTACTGGCGCGGTCTGCTCGGCGCCCGGCGCGTGGTGGATTTCGCGTTGGATGCCAAGGCCATCGTCACGGCGAAGGTGAGCGCTTTATCCCCGGCCGTTCGAATGCAGGCCAGCATGGGCGAGCGCAATTTTCCCGTGGAGGTGCCCGCTCCGGGCCGGCACAATGCCATGAACGCGCTGGCGGCCGTGGCCGCGGCGCACGCGCTTCAGATACCCGCCGAGGCAGTGTGCTCTGGTCTCGCGGGGGTTCAAGGAGTCAAGGGACGCTTGCAGAGCAAGCGCGGGGCATTGGGCGCCGCGATCATCGACGACACTTATAACGCCAACCCCGATTCGGTGAAGGCGGCCATTGACGTACTCGTCCAGTGCAAAGGCGAGCGTGTGTTGGTCCTGGGAGATCTCGGTGAATTGGGTGCGCTCTCGCTGCCCTTGCACAGAGAAGTAGGGAAGGCCGCCAAATCGGCGGGGCTCGATCGCATGTACACCTTGGGAGAGGCGAGCGCGCACGCAAGCGAGGCCTACGGCCAGGGTGCGCGCCATTTTCTCGAGTTGGGCGATCTCGTGGCGGCAGTGCGCGCCGGTCTCACATCTACTACGACGGTACTGGTGAAAGGTTCTCGCTTCATGCGTATGGAAAGAGTGGTCGAGGCTCTGGGCGAGGACACAGTGCCCGGCGCGGGAGGGCACGGCTAATGTTGCTATGGCTAGCGCAGTGGATGGGGCAGGACGTGCGCGCATTCAACGTGTTTCAGTACATTACCTTGCGCGCGGTGTTGGCCACGATGACGGCGTTGCTGATTTCCTTCTTCGTGGGCCCCGCCATGATTCGCAAGCTCACCGCCTACAAGATCGGACAGTCGGTGCGTGACGATGGCCCGCAAACGCACTTGGCGAAGGCAGGTACGCCGACGATGGGGGGGGCGCTCATCTTGGTCTCCATCGGCATTACGACGCTGCTGTGGGCGGACCTGAGCAACCGATTCGTGTGGGTGGTGCTGGTCGTGATACTGGGCTTCGGCGCCATCGGCTGGGTGGATGATTATAAGAAGGTCGTGCATCGCAATCCGAAAGGGATGCCCGCGCGCTCCAAACTCTTCTGGCAATCGATGGTGGGATTCACGGCGGCGGCCTTCATCGCGTTCAGTGCCAATTTGCCGGCGCAAACGGAGTTCATCGTGCCTTTCTTCAAGCAGGTGGCCTATCCGCTGGGCGTGGTGGGTTTCATCGTCATGACTTATTTCGTCATCGTGGGGACGAGCAACGCAGTCAACCTCACCGACGGTCTGGACGGCCTCGCCATCTTGCCCACGGTGATGGTGGGAAGCGCACTGGGCGTATTCGCCTACGTGGCGGGCAACGCCGTGTTCTCCAAGTACCTGGGATTTCCATACATCCCGGGCGCGGGCGAGCTCACAATCATATGCGCGGGCATCGCCGGCGCGGGGCTTGGCTTTCTATGGTTCAACGCTTATCCGGCGGAAGTATTCATGGGCGACGTGGGCGCGCTGGCCTTGGGTGCTGGCCTGGGTGCCATCGCGGTGATCGTTCGCCAGGAAATCGTGCTCTTCATCATGGGCGGAGTATTCGTCGCCGAGACAATATCGGTGATGTTGCAAGTGGCGTCCTTCAAGCTGACGGGTAAACGAATGTTCCGAATGGCGCCCATTCACCACCACTACGAACTCAAGGGCTGGAAGGAAAATCAGGTGGTGGTTCGCTTCTGGATTATTTCCATGATGCTAGTGCTGGTTGGGCTCTCGACACTGAAATTGCGTTGATGGAATTGGCGGGGAAACAGACCTTGGTTTTGGGACTGGGGATGACTGGAATGTCCATGGTGCGCTGGCTCAAGGCAGCCGGAGCGCACGTGCGCGTGGCCGATACGCGGCCGAACCCTCCCAGCGCGGAACATCTTCGGGCGCAATATCCGGACGTGAGCCTGGCATGCGGACCCTTTTCGCCGCCGTCTTTCGAGGGCGTGGATTTGCTGGCCGTGAGTCCGGGAGTGCCCGTGTCCGAGCCCCTCGTGCGCAAGTCCTCGGCGGCGGGTGTTACCGTGGTGGGAGATGTGGAGTTTTTCGCGCGGGCGCAACCTGCCATGGCACCCGCGCCGGTGCTCGCCATTACCGGCTCCAACGGCAAGAGCACGGTCACGGAATTAGCGGGCGCCATGTGCCGTAACGCGGGACTTAACACCGTCGTCGCGGGCAACATTGGGATCCCGGTGCTCGATGCCTTGGCGCAAGCGCGAACTTCCACGCCCGGAGTTTTCGTGCTGGAACTTTCCAGCTTCCAACTGGAGACGACGGCCTCCTTGAACGCCGCCGCGGCCACCTGCCTCAATGTGAGCGAGGACCACATGGACCGTTACGACGGCATGGCGGATTACGCCGCCGCCAAGGAGCGAGTATTCCGCGGAACCGGCGTGCAAGTCATCAACCGCCAAGATCCCCTCTGCGCGAGCATGGCGCAACCTGGCCGGCAAATTTTTAGTTTCGGATTGGATACTCCTCGCGGCCCAGGAGAGTTGGGGATTTACACGGACCAATCCGCTGCCTGGCTGGCGGAGGGAGAGCGGCGCCTGTTTCCAGTGAGCGGCATGGGGCTCGCCGGCATGCACAATGCCGCCAATGCACTGGCCGCGCTCGCTCTGTGCCGCGGCATCGGAATTCCCTACGAACCCTTGCTTGCCACCTTGCGCCAATTCAAGGGCCTGCCCCATCGCGTCCAAAAGATCGCGGAAGTCAAAGGGGTGAGTTTCTTCGATGACTCCAAGGGGACCAACGTCGGCGCCACGGTGGCCGCGCTGTCAGGATTTACCCAGCCTACGGTGCTCATCGCCGGAGGAGATGGCAAGGGCCAGGAATTCTCGCCACTGCAGAAGCCAGTACGCGACCGCGCGCGCGCGGTCGTGTTGATCGGGCGCGATGCCGCACGTATCGAATCGGCGCTTCAAGGCAGCGGCGTTCCGCTCATGCGTGCCCTTACCATGGAAGAAGCAGTCGCGGTGGCATTCGAAGCCGCGCGTGAAGGCGACGCCGTATTGCTTTCCCCGGCCTGCGCCAGCTTCGATATGTTTCGCAACTATGAGCACCGGGCGCAGGTCTTCGCCGAAGCGGTGCGCCGCTTGGAGGCGCGGTGACGAATATATTCCGGCGCTTCTTCCGCAATGACCAAGGCGTGATAGACGAGGGCCTGTTGTGGACCGCGATTCTGCTGCTGGGCATTGGCATGGTGATGGTCTACTCCGCCTCCATCGCCATCGCCGAAGCCGCGCGCGGCACCGGATATCACCCGCAATTTTATTTGATTCGGCAAACTTTCTTCGCCGCCATCGGGGCCTTGGCGGCCTACATGGTGTTTCAAATGCCGATGCGCTACTGGCAAAAGGCAGCACCCTATCTCTTCGTCTTCGCCGGCATGCTCCTGGTGGTGGTGCTGGTGCCTTTCATCGGCAAGGAGGTCAATGGCAGTAGGCGGTGGTTGCCCTTGGGCGTGATCAATCTACAGCCTTCTGAATTGATGAAATTATTCGTGGTGCTCTATGCCGCCGATTACACCGTGCGCAAGGCGGCGTGGATGCACAGTTTGAGAAGAGGTTTTTTGCCGATGTTTTCGGTGATGTTCGCCGTGGGCGTACTCTTGTTATTGCAACCGGACTTCGGCGCCCTGGCTGTCATCGCTTCCATTGCCATGGGCATATTGTTTTTGGGGGGCATGAACTGGCGCTTGTTCGCCTCGCTCTCCGTGTTCTTGGTGGCTGGCCTATTCGTCGTGGCCCTGACATCGCCCTACCGCTTGCAGCGCATGGTGGGCTTCTGGGATCCCTTCAAGGATTACTTTGGAAAGGGATACCAATTGAGCCATGCACTCATCGCCTTTGGACGCGGCGAGTGGTTGGGGGTGGGTTTGGGCGCGAGCGTGGAGAAACTGTTTTATTTGCCCGAGGCACACACGGATTTTCTGCTGGCGGTGATCGGAGAAGAACTGGGCTTCGTGGGTGTGCTGGTGGTGGTCGCACTGTTCGCCGCCATGGTGTGGCGGGCCTTCGCCATCGGCTCGCAAGCGGCGCAACTCGAACGCTATTTTTCGGCCTTGGTAGCGCAAGGCACCGCCATTTGGCTGGGGGTGCAAGCCATCATCAACATGGGCGTGAATTTGGGCGTGCTGCCCACCAAGGGATTGACGCTGCCCTTCTTGAGTTTCGGCGGGAGCGGGTTGGCCGCCAATTGCTGCGCCCTGGCCCTCGTACTGCGCGTGGATTACGAGAACCGCCAGCTCATGCGAGGCCGTTCCTCATGAGCCGGACCCTCCTCATCATGGCGGGAGGCACGGGCGGTCATGTGTTTCCCGCCCTGGCCGTGGCCAGCCACTTGCGAGACAAAGGCTGGCGAGTGGTATGGCTAGGTGCCAGGACCGGCATGGAGGCAACGCTCGTCCCGCAGCATGGTTATGAAATGGCGTGTGTGCGTTTTTCCGGATTGCGCGGCAAAGGCTTCGCGAGTTTCGCGCTATTGCCGTTGAATTTATTGATTGCATTCTGGCAGTGCGCGAAGGCGATACTCCGGGTTCGTCCCAACGTGGTGCTGGGCATGGGCGGTTACGTTTCCTTCCCTGGCGCAATGATGGCCTCGTTCCTCAACCGGCCATTGGTGATTCACGAACAGAACTCCATCGCGGGACTGGCCAACCGCACACTCGCGCATGTCGCCGATCGTGTGTTGAGCGGGTTTCCCGGCGTATTGAAGAACTCGCAATGGACCGGCAATCCGGTGCGCGCCGAAATTCAATCGCTGCCGGCGCCGGAGCAGCGTTACAGGCAACGCCAAGGACCGTTGCGCATCCTGGTGGTAGGCGGCAGTCTCGGCGCCCAAGCTCTCAATGACGTGGTGCCGCGGTCATTGTCCATGATCGCGCCGGCGCAGCGCCCAGAGGTGGTTCACCAGGCGGGGAAGAAGCATATTGACGAATTGCGCGCAGCCTACAGCCGCGCGCAGGTTCACGGCGAGGCCGTGGACTTCATCGCGGACATGGCGAAGGCTTATGGCGGCTGCGATTTGGTTATCTGCCGGGCGGGCGCTCTGACTTGTGCCGAATTGGCCGCCGCCGGAGTAGCCAGCGTCCTCGTCCCGTTTCCTCATGCGGTGGACGATCACCAGACCCACAATGCGCGTTTCCTGGAGCAAGCGGGTGCCGCGATATTGGTGCCGCAGCCTGAACTGGCGCCCAGGAAGCTGGCCGATCTGCTGATGAGTTTTAGCCGTGAGAAGCTGCTTGGCATGGCGAATCGCGCGCGCGAATTGGCGCGCCCGCAAGCGACCCAAGACGTGGCGCAAGTATGCGAGGCGTTGGCTGCATGAAGCACAAGGTCAAGCATGTTCATTTCGTGGGAATCGGGGGGGCCGGCATGAGCGGCATCGCGGAGGTGCTGCTCAACTTGGGTTACCGGATCAGCGGTTCGGATCTTGGAGAGAACACCGCCACCGAGCGCTTGCGAAAAATGGGTGCCCACGTGTACCGCGGCCATGACATCGCCCATATCGAAGGCGCGGACGCGATCGTGGTGTCGTCAGCGGTAAAAAACGATAATCCAGAAGTGAGCGCCGCGCGCGCGCACCGAATTCCCGTGGTGCCGCGTGCGTTGATGCTTGCGGAACTCATGCGCTTGAAGCAGGGTGTGGCAGTGGCGGGCACCCATGGCAAGACCACCACCACCAGCTTGATCGCGAGCGTGCTGGCCGAAGGTGGCTTGGATCCCACCTTCGTTATCGGCGGAAGGCTGGAGGCGGCCGGTGCCCACGCGCGGCTGGGCACCGGAGAATTCATCGTGGTGGAGGCGGACGAATCCGATGCCTCTTTCCTCTATCTTCAGCCTGCCTTGTCCGTGGTGACCAATATCGATGCCGATCATATGGAAACCTATGGCCATGATTTCAGCCGCCTGCGCCAAGCTTTTCTAGAATTCATCCAGCGCCTGCCATTCTATGGCGTGGCAGTCCTGTGCTTGGATGATGCAAATGTGCGTAGCCTGGTTCCGCTCATTGCCAAACCCATGGTGACTTACGGTTTGAGCGAACACGCGCAAGTGCGCGCGATCAATATCGAGGCCCGCGGATTGTGCATGCACTTCAACGTGGAGATACGCTCCGACCGGCCGGAAGCTCCCGTCGAACAGCGCTTCCCCGTTACCCTTAACTTGCCCGGGGTGCACAACGTGCAAAATGCCCTGGCGGCCATCGCCGTCGGCGTGGAATTGGGCGTTTCGGCGGACAAGATCGCGAAGGCCCTGGCGGAGTTCAAGGGCGTGGGCCGGCGCTTCCAGCGCTACGGCGAGATCGCGCTGCCGGGTGGAGGGCACTACACCTTGGTCGACGATTACGGCCATCATCCGGTGGAAATGGCCGCAACCTTGGCCGCGGCCCGCGGCGCTTTTCCGGGCCGCCGGTTGTTGCTGGCCTTTCAACCCCATCGTTACACGCGCACCCGGGACTGTTTCGAGGATTTCGTGAAGGTCCTTTCGACAGCCGATGCGCTGTTGCTGGCCGAAGTCTACGCGGCAGGAGAGGCGCCGATCGTGGCGGCCGATAGCCGCGCACTGGCGCGTGCGCTGCGCGTGGCGGGGAAGGTCGAACCGGTATTCGTGGAACATGTGAGCGAACTTCCCGGCGCCATCACCTCAGCCGCCCAGCCGGGCGATGTGGTGGTCATCATGGGCGCGGGATCCATCGGCGCCGTGCCAGGTCTACTGGCCAAACCCATGACGCGGGAGGCTGCATGAACATGGCGGAAATCGAACAAATATCGGCACACGGATTGGCCGGCGATTTCCGCCTGCGCGAACCCATGCACCGCCATACCAGCTGGCGCGCGGGAGGAGCGGCGGATCGCGCTTACTTGGCCAAGGATCTTGGCGATTTGCAGCGTTTCATTCGCACCATTCCGCGCGATGAACCCGTGTACTTCGTGGGCTTGGGCAGCAACCTTCTGGTGCGTGACGGCGGGCTGCGCGGGACAGTTGTCTTCACCCATTGGGCATTGCGCGAACTCGCGCTCGATGCGCAAGATTCCGCGCTCATACACACGCAAGCCGGCGTGGCGAGCCCCAAGGTGGCGCGCTATGCCGCCTTGCACGACTTCGAGGGCGCGGAATTTCTCGCGGGTATTCCGGGTACCTTTGGCGGTGCTCTCGCCATGAATGCGGGTTGTTATGGCGCGGAAACCTGGGACGTGGTGGAGCGCGTGCTGGCTTTGGGCCGCGACGGCGAGCTGAGAGTACGGACGCGCGAGGATTTCCAGATCGGTTACCGAAGCGTTGTCCCGCGCTTTGCCACCGAGGAATGGTTCATCGCGGCATGGCTGCGGATCGCCAAGGGTAGCGGGCAGCGTTCGCGCGCCCGCATGAAGGAGCTATTGCAGCGCCGTATCGCCTCGCAGCCCTTGGAGTTGCCCAATGCCGGGTCGGTGTTTCGCAATCCGCCTGGAGATTACGCCGCCAGTTTGATCGAATCTTGCGGATTGAAAGGACGGCGCGGCGGGGGCGCCCAGGTTTCGCGAAAGCACGCCAACTTCATCGTCAACGTGGATCGCGCCAGCGCCGCCGATATCGAAACACTAATCGAAGAGGTGCGCGAAACGGTGAAGGCTAGATACGGTGTGGAACTGGAGCGCGAAGTGAGAATCATCGGAGAGATGGCATGACGTCCATGAGGGCCAGTGACTTTGGCAAGGTAGCGGTGCTCTTTGGCGGAAAATCCGCGGAGCGGGAAATCTCCCTGTTGTCTGGCAATGCAGTGCTGTCGGCCTTGAAAAGCGCGGGCGTGGATGCCCATGCCTTCGATCCCGCCCAGCGCGGGCTGCACGAACTGAAGGCCGAGAAATTCGAGCGAGTTTTCATCGCGCTGCATGGCCGCTACGGCGAAGATGGCACCGTGCAAGGTGCTCTCGAATTATTGGGAATTCTCTACACGGGAAGCGGCGTCATGGCCTCCGCCTTGTGCATGGATAAAGTACGAACCAAGATGGTGTGGGTGGCCGCCGGGTTGCCGACGCCGAGCTGGGAAGTGCTGTATCCGAAGAGCGACTGGAACGCCGTGGCGAAAAAGCTCGGCCTACCCCTCATCGTGAAGCCGGCGCGCGAAGGTTCCACCATAGGCCTGACCAAGGTGACCGGCGCGGATCAATTGGAAGAAGCCTATCGTGGGGCCGCCCGCCATGATCCATTGGTGCTCGCCGAGGAGTTCGTCGAAGGCACCGAACTGACCGCCGCCTTCTTGGGCGAGCGCGCCTTGCCTCTCGTTCGCATCGAGGCGCCGCAGGGCAACTACGATTACCACAACAAATATTTCAGCGACGAGACCCGTTACCATTGCCCAAGCGGACTGCCTCCGAAGCAGGAGAAAGAAATCCAAGAAACGGTCATGCGATCTGCCCGTGTGCTGGATTGCCGGGGATGGGGGCGAGCCGATCTGATCTTGCGTGCCGATGGCAGCTACGCGCTGTTGGAAATCAACACTTCGCCGGGCATGACCGGGCACAGTTTGGTGCCCATGGCGGCGAAGGCCGTGGACATTCCCTTTGGCGAATTGGTCCTGCGAATCCTGGAACTGGCGCATGTGGGATGACCCCCAAAAATTAAATCGCGTTTCGAGCCTTTTGCGGCTTTTATTTGTGCTGCTCTCGTTGTGTGCTCTCGTCATCTTCGTGGTGCGCTTACCGGTCTTCCCATTGCGGGAAGTGCAAATACAAGGCGGAGTAATCCACACATCGCAAGAACAAGTTGGCGCGCTACTTCATTCGAACTTCAGAGGGAATTTCTTTACCTTCGATCTCGGGCGGCTGCGAGATTCGTTCTTGCTCCTGCCTTGGGTGCGCTCCGCCACGGTGCGCAGGGTATGGCCGGACCTCCTCGATGTCTACATCGAGGAGCACGACGTGCTGGCGCGCTGGGGGGCGCGCGCGCTGGTGAATTCCTTCGGAGAAATCTACGAGGCGGCAAGCGACCGCGAACTTCCGGTGTTCTCCGGCCCGGAGGGCACCTCCGCCGAGATCACTCAGCGGTTCCACGAGTTCAACGAGGTCCTCAAGCCCCTTTCGCGGCGAGTCCAGGAAATCAAGTTAAGCGAGCGGCGCGCATGGACATTGACCCTGGACGACGGCATGGTGTTGGAGCTAGGGCGAGAAGACTACCAGGCGCGGCTTGTTCGCTTTGTGCCGGCTTACGCCCTGGCGCTTGCGAATTTAAAGGTGCCGCCGAAGCGAGCGGACTTGCGCTATCAGAATGGATTCGCCGTGCAACTCCGCAATAAGACCTAGAGACAAGCGTGATTGGGAAAATCTTAATGCAGGTGCAAGCACGGTGAAGGAAGGCAAGAATCTCATCGTTGGGTTGGATGTCGGCACCTCCAAGGTAGTGGCGATGGTGGCGCAGATCAAGGATGACGGGGGCTATGACGTCATCGGATTCGGCGTGAGTCATTCGCGCGGCCTAAAAAAAGGGGTTGTGGTCAACATCGAGTCCACGGTCACGGCGATTCAGCGAGCGCTGGAGGAAGCCGAGCTGATGGCCGATTGCAAGATCAAAGAGGTCTACACCGGCATCGCGGGAAGCCACATCAAGAGTTTCAATTCTCACGGCATGGTGGCTATCAAGGAGCGCGAGGTTTCGCAGTTCGACGTGGACCGTGTGGTGGAAACGGCCAAGGCCGTCAACATTCCCACGGACCATCAGATTCTCCATATCCTCACCCAGGAATTCATCATCGACGGGCAGGAGGATGTCCGCGAACCCCTGGGGATGGCTGGCGTGCGCTTGGAGGTGAAGGTGCACATCGTTACCGGCGCGGTAGCCGCGGCGCAGAACATCATGAAGTGCGTGCGCCGCTGCGGTCTCGAGGTCGAGGACTTGATCCTCCAACCGCTGGCCTCCGCCATGGCGGTACTGTCGGAAGACGAAAAAGATCTAGGTGTTTGCCTAGTGGACATCGGCGGGGGCACGACCGACATCGCGGTGTTTACCCAGGGCGCCATCCGGCACACGGCGGTGATTCCCATCGCCGGCGATCAAATCACCAGCGACATCGCCATGGCCTTGCGCACGCCTACCAAGGAGGCGGAAGAAATCAAGCAGCGCCATGGTTGCGCCCTGCGCGAGATGGCCAATTCGGGGGAAATGGTCGAAGTGCCCAGCGTGGGCGACCGTGGTTCACGCCAACTGTCACGCCAGACTTTGGCCGAGGTGATCGAACCGCGCGTGGAGGAACTCTACTCCCTGGTGCAAGCCGAATTGCGCCGCAGCGGTTTCGAGGAACTGCTTTCCTCGGGAATCGTGTTGACGGGCGGAAGCGCCGCCATGCAGGGCATGGTCGAGCTGGGCGAGGAAATATTCCACATGCCGGTGCGCATGGCGCGGCCCAATTACCAGGGCGGACTGGCCGAGGTGGTGCGCAATCCGCGCTATTCGACGGTCGTGGGTTTATTGCTATCCGGGCTTGCGCAGCACAGGCGGCAGCAGTTGGTACGCATGCACGCCGCATCCTTCCGGCACGTCTTTGACCGGATGCGGACTTGGTTTCAAGGAAATTTTTAAGGGCATCTTAATCGCAGCAGCGTTGTTTCTAACCACGAAAGGAGACTGGCATGTTTGAATTGTTGGATTCGGAGCCTCAAGAGGCGTTGATCAAGGTGATTGGTGTTGGAGGCTGCGGCGGGAATGCCGTGGACCATATGATCGAAGCTGGGGTACAAGGGGTCGAATTCATTTGCGCGAACACTGACGCGCAGGCGCTCAAGCGCAACAAAGCCAAGACATTGCTACAACTGGGCCGAGAGGTCACAAAGGGCCTAGGCGCGGGCGCCAACCCGGAAATCGGCCGGGCCGCGGCCATGGAGGACCGCGAGCGCATCATCGAATTGATCGAAGGCGCGGACATGCTATTTCTGACCGCAGGCATGGGCGGGGGTACAGGAACCGGGGCCGCGCCCGTGGTAGCCGAGGCCGCGCGCGAGCTGGGCATTCTGACGGTAGCGGTCGTAACCAAGCCCTTTGCCTTCGAGGGCAAGCGCCAGCGCTTGGCCAACGAAGGACTGGAGGAGCTTCAGCGCCACGTGGATTCCTTGATCATCATCCCGAACGAAAAGCTCATGCAGGTTCTGGGGGAAGACATTAGCATGCTCGATGCATTCAGGGCCGCTAACAGCGTGCTCCACGGAGCCGTGGCCGGCATAGCGGAAGTGATCAACTGCCCAGGCTTGGTGAACGTGGACTTCGCCGACGTGCGCACCGTGATGTCGGAAATGGGGATGGCCATGATGGGATCGAGCACCGCGTGGGGCGCGGAACGAGCGCGCGCGGCCGCCCAGCAAGCGGTGGCAAGTCCATTGCTAGAAGACGTCAATCTTTCGGGCGCCAGGGGCGTGCTGGTGAACATCACCGCGAACATGAGTCTGAAGATGAAGGAAGTGCACGACGTGATGAGCGCCATTCGGGGTTTCACGGCCGAGGACGCAACGGTGATCGTTGGCACGGTGATCGACGAATCCATGGAGGACAAGCTGCGGGTCACCATGGTCGCCACGGGTTTAGGTGGCGCCGTTGGCCGGCTTCAGAGCAAACCGCTGGCTGTGGTAAAAACCGGTACCGATAACGCACTCATCGAGGTCGCGGATTTCCACGAGCCTGATGCACCTGCCCTAATTCGGCGGCGTAACGAACGGCAAGCGGCAGTTAATGCCATGCGCCAATCCGGCGTGGACGTTTTGGATATTCCCGCGTTTTTGCGAAGACAGGCGGACTGACCAGGGAATTACGTCTCCGCCGGGAGACGAATTCATGTCGCCGCGAAAAGCGGCGAAGTACTGCTAGAGGAACCTCGAACGCGATGATCAAGCAGCGTACGTTCAAGAACGTGGTGAAAGCGACCGGCGTGGGGCTGCACAGCGGCGCCAAGGTGCTCATGACGCTAAGGCCCGCGGCGGCCGATTCGGGAATCGTCTTCAGGCGCGTGGATCTGCCTAACCCGGCGGATTTGCGCGCCGAGGCTTATCGCGTGGGTGACACGCGATTGTCCACCTGCATCGAGTCCTCGGGGGTGAAGGTCGCGACCATAGAGCATTTGATGTCCGCCATGTCTGGCTTGGGGATCGATAATGCCTACGTGGATCTGACGGCGGCGGAGGTTCCCATCATGGATGGGAGCGCGGGACCTTTCATTTTTCTGATTCAATCGGCGGGAATCGAGGAACAACCGGCGCCCAAGAAATTTATCCGCGTTCTGCGGCGCGTGGAAGTCAAAGACGGCGACAAGTGGGTGCGGTTAGACCCCTATGAAGGCTTCAAGATGGAGTTCAGCATCGCCTTCTCCCATCCGGCGTTCCAACAGTCCAAGCAGCGCATTTGCGTTGACTTCTCGACGACTTCCTACATCAAAGATATCGCGAGGGCACGGACCTTTGGGTTCATGCAGGACGTGGAGACCATGCGCGCCCAAGGTCTAGGTTTGGGCGGTAGCCTGGATAATGCCGTGGTCATGGACGATTACCGCATCCTAAATGTGGATGGGCTGCGCTACGACGATGAGTTCGTCAAGCACAAGGTCTTGGATGCCATTGGGGACCTCTACCTCCTGGGGCATCCCATCATCGGTGCATTTAGCGCCCACAAGTCTGGCCATGCCCTCAACAATAAGCTGCTGCGAGCCCTGTTGGAGACTCGTTCCGCCTGGGAGTACGTAAGCTTCGAGGATGACAAGCAAGCGCCCTCCTACGTGGCCCTGCAAAGCCAGTTTGCCTAGTTGATC
>SHXO01000019.1 GCA_009693245.1 Betaproteobacteria bacterium
TCTCCCTTCATCGCCGCCAGCGCGACTTGCGCCTTGAACTTCGCGGTCAATTTCCGTCGTGGCCTTCTCTTGCTCATGGTCTTGCTCCTCTTGGTTGGAAGCAAGGCTATCAATTATCCGCGTGTCCGAAAATCCGAAGCCCTCTCTATCGCCCGTCACCTGGCCGATAAGAATCCAGCGCCCGTTGACACCCAGGCTGCGGCGCATGGCGGAAAACAAGGGTGTTCCCACGTTGTCGAGCAACACATCGGCGCCTTCGCCCGCGGTGCGTTCTCGCACTTTGGCGGAGAAATCTTCCCCGCGTGTGCTGACCACGACATCGTGGGCACCCAGGGAGGCCAGCAGCGGTGCCTTGTCCGCCGCCGTCGTCTGCGCGATTACGTAGGCCCCGGCGAGGCGCGCCATCTGCACGGCATGCACGCCGAGGCCGCCGCCCGCGCCTGTAACGAGCACGCGTTCTCCAATGGCTACTTTGTCTACGTCACGCACCGCGTTGAGCACGGTACCGATGGCGCAAGCGGCGATGGACGCCTGCTCATCGCTGACCGAATCCGGAACGAGCGCGGCGTTGTCTTCTTCCACTGCAACGTAATCCGCGTAGCCGCCCGCCATGCCTTGCTCGCCGAGAAAGCGGCGCTCGGGGCACAGGGGCTCCAAGCCGCCCCGGCAGAAACGGCAAGATCCGCGGGCAAGCCGCGACGCGGATCAGCACGTCGCGCGGACCCGGGCGAGGTTTCTCGGCCTCTCCCATCTGGAGGGCATCCACGCCACCCGTGCCACGCAGTACAACGGCTCTCATCGGCAAAGCATTGGAAATGAAGAATCGAGATGCTAGCAGTTCATCCATGAGTGCATGGGCGCAGCCATTGCGCACGATCAAGCCGGCTCGCGCTAAACTGCGCAGGTTCGCTATCTAGGAAACCCGGCACATCTACACATCTACACATATACACATCTACCAGGGGGATGCCATGAAGATGCTACTTACCGTACTGCTGTTACTAACCAGCCTTAGCACTTGGGCGGCAGATACCATTGCGGGAAGCTGGAAGTTTGTGAGCGGGCCAGGCCGCATTGCGTAATCGATGATCGCCGCCGATAACATCGCGAAGACCTACGGTGGCCGCGTTGCCCTCGCGCCAACCACCATGACGTTTGCCGCCGGGCAGACGACGGTATTGATCGGCCCCAGCGGCTGCGGGAAAACCACTTTGCTGCGCATTCTCCTGGGGCTCACGCCTCCAGACAGTGGCCGGGTGCGTTTCGATGATGCGGTTCTTGGCGGCACGACCATGCGCGAGATTCGCCACCGCGTGGGTTACATCATTCAAGACGGCGGGCTGTTTCCCCATCTCACGGCACGCGCGAACGCCGCGCTGCTGGCACGCCATCTTGGCAAGTCCGGCGATTGGATCGATGCTCGCATGGGCGAACTTGCCCGCTTGGCGCGGCTTCCCGGGGATGCGCTGGAGCGCTATCCCCAGCAGCTCTCGGGCGGGCAGCGGCAACGGGTGGCGCTGATACGGGCATTGATGCTCGATCCGCCTTATCTGTTGCTCGACGAACCCCTCGGCGCCCTTGACCCCATGACGCGGCATGCGTTGCAAAGGGATCTCAAGGAAATATTCGCCACGATGGGAAAAACGGTATTGCTGGTGACTCACGATCTGCACGAGGCCGCGTTTTTCGCCGGCGAGATCATTCTCATGCGGGAGGGTGTCATGGTGCAGCGCGGACCGCTGGAAGAGTTGTTGGAGCATCCGGCGCAACCCTTTGTCACCGAATACATTCGTGCGCAGCGTGCCGACCCGCGCTTGGCCTTGCAATGAGGGTTCTCCTCGCAATTCTGGCAACCGTGTGGGGCGTGGGGGGCCAGGCCGAGGAATTGGTCGTGGGGTCAAAGAGGTTCACGGAGTCCTACATCCTCGCGGAGATCGCGGCTCAAACGGCGCGCGCCGCGGGCCAAGCCGAGGTGTCCCACAAGCAGGGAATGGGTAACACCGCGATTCTTTTCGAGGCACTCAAAAGCGGCAGTGTGCACCTCTACCCCGATTACACCGGGACCATCGCACTGGAATTATTGAAGATCCAGACCACCGATCTTAACGCCATCAACGCGGGCTTGAAGCCCATGGGTTTGGGGGTGGCGGTGAAACTGGGCTTCGAGAATACCTACGCGCTCGCCGTGCGGGAAGAGGAAGCTCAGGCAAAGGGCTTGCAATCCATCGCCGGCTTGGCGGATCAGCCGGCATTGCGCTTTGGGCTCTCCCACGAATTTCTCAAGCGCAGCGATGGCTGGCCTGGGCTTCAACGCGCTTACAGCCTGCCGCAATCGCCCATGGGATTGGATCATGGAATTGCCTACGAAGCCATGGCCGCCAAGCAGATCGACGTCATGGACATCTACTCCACCGACGCCAAGATCGCGCGCTACAAGCTGAAGGTGTTAACGGACGACAAGCGCTACTTCCCGGAATACCAAGCAGTCTTCGTTTACCGGCTCGATGTCCCCGAAAAATTTTCCAAAGCGTGGAAGGCCATCACGGGATTGGAAGGGCGCATAGACGCCGCGCAAATGATCGCCATGAACGCAGCGGCGGAACTCGATGCCAAGCCGTTCACGGACATCGCACGCGAGTACCTAAGCATCCATGAAGCGTCTTCTTCCTCGCCATCCGGGTTTTGGAGGCTCTTGTTCGGCGATGATTTCTGGCGGCTCACCGCGCAACATCTGATGCTGGTGTTCGGCTCCCTCGCCGCGGCGGTCGCCATTGGCATTCCTTTGGGTATTTGCGCCGCGCGCATCCCAGGGTTGGAACAGCCACTCCTGGCGGGGGTCGCCATCGTCCAAACCGTCCCTTCGCTCGCATTGCTGGCCGTATTGATAGCGTTCCTGGGAACCATCGGCGTGTGGCCTGCGCTGGTGGCCTTGTTCCTCTATGCGCTCTTGCCTATCGTGCGCGGCACCCATGGCGGGCTGGCAGGCATCTCGACGCAATTGCGCGAATCGGCCGAAGTCCTGGGATTGAATGCAAGTGCCAAGCTGCGCTTGATCGATCTGCCCTTGGCGTCGCCCTCCATATTCTCCGGAATCAAGACCGCCGCCGTCATTAACGTGGGCACCGCGACCATCGCTGCCTTCATCGGCGCCGGCGGCTACGGCGAGCGCATCGTCACGGGCCTAGCCCTCAACAATCACGAAATGCTATGGGCCGGCGCGATTCCCGCCGCAATACTGGCGGTAGCCGTGCAGTGGCTGTTCGATGGATTGCAACGCGTACTGACACCGCGAGGGCTGCGCACGGGGCCATAGCGCAATGAAACCCTCAATGCGGGACGGGAATCGTTCAATCGTCCATTGAGCACTCGCCGCTCAAATCCCAAGGGTAATACACCATACCCACTACAATCCGCCCCCTATCGTCTTATCGCAGCGCCAAATCATGAGCCAATACTGGAGTCCCGTAGTCGCCACACTGACGCCTTACGTTCCGGGTGAACAGCCGAAGGCGGGGAAGCTGATCAAGCTCAATACCAATGAGAATCCGTATCCCACGTCTCCCGCCGTGCTGGAGGCCATTGCCAGGGCTGCCAGTGGCGATTTGCGGCTCTATCCGGATCCCAACGCGGAGGATTTGAGGGCGGCCATTGCACGCTATTTCAAGGTGACGCCGCGGCAAGTCTTCGTTGGCAATAGCTCGGACGAAGTGCTGGCGCACACCTTCTTGGGCCTGCTCCGGCATGAGCAGCCGCTGCTCTTCCCGGACGTGACCTACAGCTTTTATCCGGTTTATTGCAAGCTCTACGGTATCCACTATGAAACCGTACCCTTGGATGAAGAGTTTCGTCTGCTCATCGAGGATTACTTTCGCCCCAGCGGCGGCGTGATTTTTCCAAACCCCAATGCGCCGACAGGGCGCGTGCTGCTTTTGTCCGAAATCGAGCGCTTGCTCAAGGCGGCACCCAGCGTGCCGGTGGTGATCGATGAAGCCTACGTGGATTTTGGTGGCGATTCGGCTATCGCCTTGGTGGATAAATATCCCAACTTGCTGGTCGTTCAAACGCTGTCAAAGTCGCGCGCCCTGGCCGGATTGCGCGTGGGTTTCGCGATCGGGCACCCAGATCTGATCGAAGGGTTGAACCGCGTCAAGAACAGCTTCAACTCCTATCCCCTGGACCGGCTTGCGCAAGCAGGCGCCATAGCGGCCTTCGAGGACAAAGCCTACTTCGACAAGACACGCCAAGCTATCATCGCCAGCCGGGAGATGTTGGCGCGCGCGTTGGAAAACCTTGGGCTCGTGGTGCTTCCCTCGGCGGCGAATTTCGTGTTCGCGCGCCACCCTGGCCGCGATGCCGGTGAGCTGGCTTCGGTGTTGCGCGCGCGGCAGATCATCGTGCGGCACTTTCGTGCCCCTCGCATCGAGCAGTTCCTGCGCATCTCGGTGGGAACCGATGAGGAATGCAATGCTCTCGCGGCGGCCCTCGCGGAAATCCTCTCGCCGCCTGCCCATGCTCCGGCGCACGGATAGTTACGCGAGCCTCGCCGAAGGCTTCCGCTGGGCAGTCCCAGCGCATTACAACATCGGCACCGATGTGTGCGACAAGTGGGCTGACGGGAGCGGGCGGCTCGCGCTGATTTTCGAGAGCAAGGAGGGAGCGATCAGTCGCTACTCCTTCGACGATATCTTCCGCGCATCCAACCGCTTCGCCAACGTGCTTGCAGCGCGAGGCGTGGCCGCGGGAGACCGTGTGGGGATCTTGCTGCCACAGGCACCGGAGGCCGCCATCGCCCACGTGGCGGTCTATAAATCCGGCGCCATCGCCGTGCCTTTGTTCGTCCTGTTCGGCGTGGATGCGCTGCGCTTTCGCTTAAGCGATGCGGGCGTGAAGCTGCTCGTGACCGATCGCGCCAATGCGCTGAAGATCGAGCCTTTGCGCAAAGAGTTGCCGGCCTTGCAAGCGGTGCTGTGCATCGATGAGGCGCCCGCGGGTTGCGAATCCTTCCATGATGCGCTGGCCCGGGCGTCCGATTCTTTTTCCTCCGTACAAACCTCGGCCGAGGAGCCGGCGCTCATCATCTATACCTCGGGCACCACCGGTTCGCCCAAGGGCGCGCTCCACGCCCACCGCGCCTTGCTGGGTCACATGCCAGGTGTGGAAATGTCGCACGATTTTCTTGGCCAGCCGGGGGATCTCATCTGGACGCCCGCCGATTGGGCCTGGATCGGCGCGCTCATGGATGTGTTGATGCCGGCGTGGCAACTGGGGATTCCCGTGCTGGCGCGGCGCTTCGAGAAATTCGATCCCGAAGCGGCGCTGGCGTTGATGCGCCGCCACCAGGTTCGCAACGTGTTCTTGCCGCCCACGGCGCTCAAGATGTTGCGTGCCGAGAGCCCCTCGGGCGAGGTGTTCCCATTGCGTTCTCTCGCCAGCGGCGGAGAGTCCCTAGGCGAGGAGTTGCTGGATTGGGGTCTTGGAAAGTTCGGTGTGCGGATCAACGAGTTCTACGGGCAGACCGAGTGCAATATGGTCGTCTCGTCTTGCAGTACGCTCTACCCAATCAAACCTGGAAGTATTGGCAAGGTGGTAGCAGGCCATGATGTGCGGGTGGTGGACGATACGGGTCAAGTTCTTCCACGCGGTACCCAAGGCAACATCGCCATCCGTTCCCCGGACCCCGTGATGTTTCTGCGTTATTGGAACAATCCGGTGGCGACCCGCGAGAAGTTCGCCGGCGACTGGCTGCTAACGGGCGATACCGGAATTCAAGACGATGAAGGCTATGTGCGTTTCGTGGGCCGCAACGACGATGTGATTACCAGCGCGGGTTACCGCATCGGTCCCGGCCCCATTGAAGATTGCTTGATCGCTCATCCGGCGGTCAAGCTTGCAGCCGTCATCGGTGCGCCCGACCCCCAGCGCACGGAAGTCGTGAAAGCCTATGTCGTGCTGAAGGAGGGATTTGAAGGCAGCGATGCGCTGGTGCGCGAGCTTCAGGATCACGTGAGAATCCGGCTGGCCGCTCACGAGTATCCGCGCCAGGTGCGCTTCGTGGATTCGCTGCCGCTGACCACCACTGGAAAAATCATCCGGCGCGAGTTGCGCGGGCGGAGATGGTAGACCAACCTTGAAAAAACTATGAACGCAAAGACGCAAAGGACGCGAAGAGACCCCAAAGAGATTCTCTTTGCGTCCTTTGCGTCTTTGCGTTAAGAAGGTTCGCCGTTTGCAGTAGTTTTTCTATGATCCGCCAACCGGATTTCCATCCCTGCCGTCCAATTCCGGCGGAGGCGTACCGGACTCCACCAAACCGCAACTGATGGCCAAGCGCACGATCTGGGCGGCGCTGGTAACCTCCAGTTTTTGCCGGATGCTGGATTGGTAATTGGCGATGGTCTTTTGGCTAAGAGAGAGTTTGTCGGCGATTTCTTGCACGGGATGGCCTTGCGCCAGCAGCCGGAAAACCTCGAACTCGCGCGGGGAGAGTGCATTCAATGGCAGGCGCTGGCCGGGAAGCGATTGCAGGGCCAGCTGTTGCGCGACTTCTTGCGTGATGTAAATCTTCCCCGCGGCCACGGCGCGCACGGCGTCCACCAGCACCTCGGGTGCGCTGGACTTGGTCACATAACCCTTGGCGCCGGCCTGTAATGCGCGCGAGGCGAACATGGTGTCTTCGTGCATGCTGAATACGAGCACCTTGGCGGCGGGCTCGCGCGCCAGGATGCGCCGCGTGGCTTCGATGCCGCTCATCCCTGGCAGGCTGACATCCATCACCACCACATCGGCGGGAGTTTCCCAATAGACGCGGTAAGCATCCTCGCCGCTCGCCGCCTCGGCGGTCACCTTGAGATCGGTGGTCCGTTCCAGTAAACGCCGGTAACCTTCTCTCACCACGGCATGATCGTCTACCAAGAGAACGCTGGTCATGAGTTGGTCATTTTAGGTATGGAACCGAGGGAGAGCGAGAGGGTGATGCGTGTTCCGGCGCCAGGCGCGCTGGAGACTTCCAAGCTGCCGTTCAGAGATTCCGCGCGTTCCCGTAGGCCGACCAGCCCGAGTCCATGGCGCTTGGCGTGCACATCCATGCCGCTACCATTGTCCTCCACCACGAGGCGCACACTTCCTTGGTCTTGCGCCAGCAATACCTTCACCGCGGTAGCGCGAGCGTGCCGGGTGACATTGGTCAGGCATTCTTGCACGCAGCGGTAGAGGGTGATATTCACCAACTCTCCCAGATCTTCGAGGGTGCCCGAGGCCTCCAAGGTACAGGTCGTGGGAGGATTACGCCGTTCCCATTGATTGACGTAGAGTTCCAGTGCGTCGCGCAATCCCAACTCATCCAATGCCACGGGGCGTAATCTGCGAGTGAGGCCGCGTACGGTTTCTTGCACGTGATCGGCGACCTCGATGATGGCCGTGGCGTTCGCGTGAATCTCATTGGAAGTGTCATGCACGCCTTCGCGAATGGCCACGGCGTCGAGTTTGATCGCATTGAGGGATTGGCCCAATTCGTCGTGTAGCTCGCGCGCCAGCACACGGCGCTCTTCTTCCTGGGCTAGCACGTTCTTGCGCGCCAGCAGCCGGTTCTCGGCCAGCAAATCGCTCAAGGCCTGCTGCGCCTCGAGCCTTAGCGTGTACTCCTTTGCGAACTGCCCCCACCGGCGCCACGAGAACCACGCCATGGACAGCACCAATACCACGATCGTCAGCGGTAGCTCGTCGAGTTGGTAGGGTTCCACGGGACGGGTCTTGGACAATATCCATTCGCTCAGCTCTACCTTGGCGGCGAAAACGAACGCGGCCAAGGTAACGATCAAAACGATGAACAAATCCCTCCCGGCCGAGGAGGGCCCCGGGTACCCGGCGGCGGCGGGCGGCTCGTAGGTGTGCTCTTTCAATGCCATGGGGACTTCGAACCTGCTCCAGATATATCCACTTAACACGCCTCTCGGGAAAAATTCCCAGGTACTTTTGTCGTTACACCCATAACCACGACCTGCCTATTTCAATACAGTCATGCACTCCAGAAGGAGACAAGCATGTTTATCAGAAAAACCATTAACGTAGCCTTTATCTGCTTCGCCATGGCGGGCACCGCCATGGCGAAGAATCCAGCCACGGAATTCGAGGCTCCCACGGTGGAAGTCATCGGCACCACGCCGGTTCTTGGTATTGGCGTTCCCATCAGCCAAGTCCCGGCCAACGTCCAGGCGGTCACGGGCAAGGATATCGAAAAGCAGCGCACCCTCGACTTGAGCGAGTTCCTCGATGCCAACCTGGGAAGCGTTTCCATCAACCAGGGCCAGAATAACCCGTTTCAGCCCGATGTGCACTTTCGCGGGCTGACCGCCTCGCCCTTGCTGGGCACACCCCAGGGCCTTTCGGTTTTCTACGACGGCGTGCGCATCAACGAACCCTTCGGCGATGTGGTGAATTGGGACCTCATTCCGCAAAACTCCATATCGACCGTCAACCTCATCCCAGGTTCGAATCCCGTATTCGGGTTGAATACCTTGGGCGCGGCGCTCTCGGTGAATACGAAATCGGGGTTTCAGTATCCTGGGGGGGCCCTCAGCGCCTATGGGGGTTCGTGGGGCCGCAAGGCGCTGGAAGCGGAGTATGGAGGCCACGGCCAAGCATGGGACTGGTTTGTCTCCGGCAATGCGTTCAAGGAAGACGGCTGGCGCGAGCACTCGCCCAGCGAAGTGCGCCAATTTTTCGGCAAGGTGGGACATGAAACGGAGGCCCAGGATTTCGATCTCTCCGTCCTCATCGCCGATAACGACCTCGAGGGCACGCAAGCTCTGCCCCGTTCTTGGCTGGATACGCGCAAGCAAGCTTATACGTGGCCGGATCGCAATGAAAACAAAGCTGAGGCGCTCAATTTGCGCGGCAGCCTGTTCTTTACCCAGGATCAACTGATCGCGGGCAATGTGTACTACCGTCATTACAGGAACACGAACACTAGCAGCAACGTGAACGACGATTACGACGGCGCATCCCAGAATAGTTGCGATGGATCCGATCCCGATGCGCCCTGTACCGGCATCAACGACCGTAGCATTATCGACACCGATGGCTATGGCGCTTCGCTTCAATACAGCGTGCTTAGGCCATTGGGCCAGATGCAGAATACTTTCAGCTTGGGGGGAACCGCCGATTTGGGCGATACCGACTTCAAGCAGTTCGAGCAAAATGCCCTGTTCACGGCGGATCGAAACGCCCTGGCGGTGGACGATTTAGAGCAGGAGACGCACGCTAAATCCACCACGCGCTATCTGGGGATTTACTTGACCGATACGCTTTCGATCAACGACCAACTGCACCTGACTCTCTCGGGCCGGTACAACCACGCCAATATCAAGATCGAAGACCAGTCCGGACTTGAACCCCAGCTCAATGGAGATCACAGTTTTAGCCGCTTCAATCCGGCCGTGGGCCTTAATTACAACCCTGACAAAACTCTCACGACCTACGCCTCATACAGCGAAGGTATGCGCGCCCCCACGGCGATGGAACTGACTTGCGCGGACCCGAACGATCCGTGCAAACTTCCCAATAACTTCCTGGCCGATCCACCGCTGAAGAAGGTGGTGGCGAAGACCATGGAATTGGGCGCCCGTGGAAAAATATACGCGTCCCTGGGCTGGAGCGCGGCGGCCTACCGCACCGATCTTGACGACGACATCATTTTCGTTTCAACCATTGGCTCGAGCGCCAACACCGGTTTCTTTCAGAATGTAGCCAAAACGCGGCGCCATGGTTTCGAGTTGGGAATACACGGCCAGGCGGGCGGATTTCGCTACTCGGCCAACTACGGCTACACGCAATCTACCTTCGAGACGAACTTGACCATCAGCAGCCCCAACAACAGCACAGCCGATGGCACTGGAGATATACAAGTGCGCCCGGGAAACAAGATTCCAGGCATTCCAGAGCGCACCGCGAAAATTCGGCTGGCCTATGAAGTGGGGCAAGATTTTTCCGCTGGCACCAGTGTCGTGTATTCCGGCGACCAGTACGCAAGGGGCGACGAGAACAACCAAGACGCCAATGGCAAGGTGCCCGGTTATACCATCGTGCACCTGGACGGCTACTATCGTTTGGGCGGTGGGCTCCAGTTGTTCTTCCGCGTGCAAAACTTGTTCGGCAAGAAGTACGAAACCTTCGGGATTCTGGGGGAGAATTTCTTCAATGGGCCTAATCGCACTTTCAACGAATCCTTGGAAGCCCCTGAACAATTCCGTTCCGCAGGCGCTCCCCGCGCGGCCTGGGTTGGCATCAAGTACGAGTTCGGCGGCCGTAGGGGGACGGCCACTCAGCAACAAGACGATTGACCTCCCGAGCATGAAGTTCCGGGCGCCCCTTCGCGGGGCGCTCTTTTTTTTGCGTCAGCGTGTGCATTGGCTTTTTCTAGATTTATAGACGCCGCTGGGTGGAACGGAAGTCCAGCAGCGGCGTCAGAGGCTACAATTCGCCACTTTTCCAGGGTTCCACTCAAGGGGGGAGATTCATGAAGTTCTCGCATTCCAAGATTCTCGTGGCTGTATTGGGGGGCATGCTTAGCCTCGCGGTTTCCAGCGTACGTGCCGGCGAAGGCCTCGCCTACGTCAGTAACCAGGAAGGCCACATCACGGTCATCGACTTGAATACCTTCGAAACCGTCAAGGAAATCGACACGGGCTCGAAATCCCCGCGCGGCATCGGCGTCACGGCGGACGGCAAGATGCTGGTTACCGCCAATGGGGACGAGGGTGATATTTCTCTCATCGACCGGGAAAGCGGCGAGCTCATAAAACGCATCCGCATCGGTAAGAATCCAGAGTTCGTGCGCGTTCGCGGCGATTTCGCCTTCGTCTCCTATGAGCCCGCCGCCGTGGGCGGGCCCCCGCCAGCACCTGGGTCCGCCGAAGCCAAGGCGTTGGAAAAAGCCCGCGAGGACGACGACGCCGAACCGGCCAAGATCGCCGTGGTGAATTTGAAGGAAGGCAAGGTGGTGCGTGCCATCACCGGAGGCATGGAAACCGAGGGCATCGAGTTCTCTGCCGACGGCAAGCGCATTCTGGTCACCAATGAAGCGGACGAGAACGTGAGCGTGCATGACATCGCCACCGGCAAGCTGGTGATCAAGGTCAGCACCAAGAAATTCGGTAACCGGCCGCGCGGCATCAAGATGTCGCCCGACGGCAAGACTTACGTGGTGAGCTTGGAGTACGGTAACAAACTGGTGGTGATGGATACCCGGTACGAAATCCTCAAAGTCGTCACGACGGGAGAAGTCCCCTACGGCCTGGCCTTCGATCGCAAGGGTGAACGCTTGTTCGTGGCGCTCTCCAAAGGTGCGGCGTTACAGGTGTTCGACACGAAAACCTATACGGAGATTGCCCAAGCCCCGACGGGAAAGCGTTGCTGGCACTTCACCTTCACCCCCGATGACCGCCACATCCTGGCGGCCTGCGGCCGTTCCAACGAAGTGGTGGTCATAGACGCCACCACCTACAAAACCGTCAAGCGCATCGAGGATAAGCGCCTTCCCTGGGGAGTGGTGACTTATCCGAAATCGGTTGGCAGCCTGGATACGCCGCAATGAAGCTTGCAAATGTCAAGGCCATGGTCTTCGACGTCTTCGGCACCGTCGTGGAGTGGCGTGGCAGCATCATTCGAGAAGGCCGCGCGCTAGGAGAGAAAAAGCGGATCGCCATCGATTGGGTGGCCTTTACGGATGCTTGGCGCGCGGGATACCGCCCCGCCATGGAGCGGGTGCGTACTGGCGAATTGCCTTGGACCCACATCGACGTCTTGCACCGCATGATCCTCGATGATCTGGTGAAGTGCTTCGATCTGAAAAAGCTCACGGAAGCCGACAAGGTTCACCTCAACCTGGTATGGCACAGACTCAAGCCTTGGCCGGATTCTGTGCGCGGCTTGAAGCGCTTGAAGGAGCGTTTCATCATCGGCACGCTTTCCAACGGCAACGTGTCCTTGCTCGCCAACATGGCCAAGCACGGCAAATTGCCCTGGGACGTCATTTTTTCCGCCGAGTTGTTCCAGCATTACAAACCCGATCCAGAAACTTACTTGGGTGCCGCTAATCTCCTGGGGTTGAAGCCCGCGGAGTTAATGCTGGTGGCCGCTCACAAGGACGACTTGCTGGCGGCCAAGGCCTGCGGCTTGGCGACCGCCTTCATACCCCGCCCAAAGGAGTATGGTCCGGGCGTTGCCGTGGACCTGGCCCACGACAAGCGCTTCACGTTGAATGCGGATTCTTTCATTGAACTTGCGGAGAAGATCGGCCTGTAGCGCAATCGTGCGCTGCCTAGCCCCATGCTTGCTCGCGCTCTCCTTAAGCGGATGCGCAACCTTTAGGAGTTACGACAAGGAGCTTTCCGGCACCCTGTCCCGCGCCCATGAAGGAGACATCGATGGCGCAATCCGCACCCTCGGTGGCGAACGCAAAGGCAATAGTGGCGATCTGCTGTATCACTTGGAATTGGGCGAACTGCTGCGCTTGAAGCGGAGCTTCGCCGCCAGCGAGGAAGCTTGGATCAAGGCGGACCAAACGGTGCTGGCGTGGGAGGAGGTGGCGCGCACGGCGCCCCGGAAATTGCTGCCCTCCGTGAGCGGCTATCTCATCAACGACAAGTTGCGCGCCTATGAGGGGCGCGATTACGAGAAAGTGATGCTCACCACGCGCCTCGCCCTCAACCACCTGGCCAGGGGAGATTTCGCGAAAGCGCGCGTGGCCATCAAACGCACGCACGAACGCGAAACACTCATCGCCACCGTCCGCGGGAAAGAGGTCGCGGACATCCAGGAGCAAGCGAAGAAAAAGGGTGCGAAGACGAGTTTGAAGGATCTCGGCGGCTACCCCACGCAGACGTTGGATTCTCCCGAGATCAATGCGCTGCGCAATAGCTTTCAAAGCGCCTTCAGCCATTATCTCGCGGGGTTCGTTTACGAGGCCTTGGATGAACCTAGCCTGGCCGCGGCGGGGTACCGGCAGGCGGCCGAAATCAAACCGAATGTCCCTATCCTCGAAGAAGGCTTGGCCGGCCTGGACCGGCGCACCGCCGGCCATTCCGAGCAAGATACCGACGTGTTGTTCGTGATAGAAACCGGCGAAGTCCCCGCACGGCAATCGGCGCAATTAGTGTTGCCCATTCCGTCCGATTTCAATTGGGTCTATGTTCCCGTTTCCTTCCCCGTGCTGGCCCCAAGAAATTTGGGTGTGGCGCCCATGGATTTGCACGTGCAGGGTTTGGAGCCGCTGCCGGTGTCGGCCATCACCGACGTAGACGCCATGGCCCGGCGCGCGTTGAAGGACGAGATGCCCGGCATCATGCTGCGGGCCGTGGTGCGATCCACCATCAAGGGCGTCGCGCAAAGCCAGGCACGCCGCCAGGACAGGAGCGGGCTGGGCCTTCTCGCGGTGACGCTGGGCGCGCTGCTCACGGAGTCCGCCGATGAACGTGGCTGGCGCACGCTTCCGGCCTTGGTGTCCGCGGCTCGCGGGCGTATGCCAAGAGGGGCGCACCAGGTTACGCTCAACACCCCGAACGGCGCGCGCACCTTCCCGCTGCAAGTGCAGGGGCGGCATATGGTGGTGGCGGTTCGCTTGCTGGCGGGGAATTTGTTCGTGCTGGCGCCGGGAAGTAGTGTTCCCTCAGCCAAGCTTCGGTAACGGTTCGACAAAAATGGAGATCTTCATGAAACCGATATACGCCTGCGTAATCCCTCTCTTAGCTCTTCTGGGTTGTGCCTCCAAGGGATCTGCTCCTCACGATAAAGCACCCACCGCCTTCGGATGCCCAGTGGCAAGCAGCAAACAAGGCGCCTTGGAGGATTTGATCAAGGCCAAGGTCGAAATCGCCGGTGCTCTATCAGGCGTGGTGGTCAACGCCATGACCTGCATCATGCGCAACGACGCGCTGCGAATCGACGTCGAACTCGCCAACAAGGCCGGCGACGTGCGCCGCGTGGCCTACAAATTCCGCTGGCTGGACCGCGATGGCCTGAGCGCCTGGGACGACGAATCCTTGAAACCCGTTCTCTTGTACGCTCACGCCACCCATAACCTCACCGGCTTGGCACCCACGTCCAAGGCGGTGGATTTCCGGCTGTTTTTGATTGCACAAGACCAGTAATCTACAACCTTAAAACTGCATGTTAGCCACAGAGAACACAGAGCACGCAGAGGAAAGGCCCAACTCGCTTGGACTTTTCATCGTATGGCCGCCGGCCTCGGTAGATAAGCCGCTGTTTCTCTCTGTGACCTCGGTGTTCTCCGTGGCCCAAATGCTTTTTCCATGTTCAAAGGAGAGTCTTCATGAATCGATTAGTCCTTGCTCTGATGCCGTTTGTTTTCTTGGCCGGTTGCGCGAAAGAAGTGGTGCGCTACGGTGATGCTAAAGGCGTGGAAACCGTCACCAACCAGTTCGGTTCCACCGATCTTCAAATGATCGCCGAATCCATGACGCGATCCTTGCTCAACCACCGTGTCATCACCCAGGTTGACGCCCCGATCATGACCGTTCAGGAAGTCAAGAACAAGACCAGCGAGTACATCGACACCAGTGCCATCACCGACACCATTCGCTCCGAACTGCTCAAAAGCGGAAAGGTCAGGTTCGCCGTGGATTCCGCCGGCATGGAGCAACAAGTCGAAGAACTCAACCGCCAGCAAAGCGAACTCTACGAACGCAGGAAAGCCGCCAAAACCGGCCGCATGGTGGGCGCCGAATACCGGCTAGAAGGCAACATCGTCTCCATCGTGAAGCAGGCCAAGGACGTGAAAGACGTCTACTACAAGTTCAACCTTCAGCTTTGGAACATCGAGAACGGCTTGCTGGAGTGGACGGACGAGAAGGAGATTCGGAAGACGACTACGAAAGGGTAGGGGCTAGGATCTGAGATCTAGCACGGTAGGTTGGGCTGAACGCATTATGTGAAGCCCAACAATCCAATATGAGAACCGATGCGCTACCTGCGCTCTGATGTTTCAGGGGGAACGTACTTCTTTACCCTGAATCTTGCGGACCGGAGCAGCGATCTACTCGTGCGGCACATAGGCGAGCTACGTGCGGCAATTGCGCATGTGAAAGACGCCCATCCTTTCGCGGTGGTGGCGATGGTGGCGTTACCGGATCGCCTTCACGCGATATGGCGCCTGCCAGGTGATGCCGCCTATCCGCTACGCTGGTCACTGGTCAAAGCGGGATTCTCGCGTAGGTTGGCGAAAGGAGAGCGTATTAGCGCCAGCCGCGAGTCAAAACGAGAGCGTGGTATTTGGCAGCGGCGCTACTGGGAGCACAAAATCCGGGATGAAACGGATTTGGCGCGGCATGTGGATTACATCCATTACAACCC
This sequence comes from Betaproteobacteria bacterium, assembly GCA_009693245.1. Classification (NCBI taxonomy): domain Bacteria; kingdom Pseudomonadati; phylum Pseudomonadota; class Betaproteobacteria; species Betaproteobacteria bacterium. The sequence goes on from SHXO01000019.1 coordinate 15,367, forward strand.
CGTGAAACACGGCTGGGTCAAGCGGGCTATCGATTGGCCGCATTCGGCGCTACACGGATACATCGAACGGAAAGTGGTAGCTCCCGGCTGGGGCGGGCAACTGGGTGACCAAGCGGGTGCGTATGGTGAACGCTGAAATGTTGGGCTTCATTCCATTCAGCCCAACCTACCGGGCTTCGTGTCCGCCGTGGTTAATCGCCGTTAGGACGGTCCAGTCTGCCATCCAAACGCGCGGACATGCTTCCCTCTTTACGCAACACTGCGAGCCGGACCGGTCTATCTTGCGGGTTATTGCCGGTTGTGGTCTGCTGATCCTCGCCGCCCTTACGCCTCACGCCTATCGCCTCACGCCTCACGTGCACCATGCCTCCCCAGCGCCCACTCCACATGCTCCCGCACCAATGCTGACGGATCGTTAACGCGAGCCCTCAAGGCACTTACAACTTCCGCCGTCGTAGGCGCATTACCCAACGCCACCGCGATGTTGCGCAACCAGCGTTCGTAGCCGATGCGCCGGATGGCCGAGCCCCGCATGCGGTCGAGAAATGTCTGCTCGCTCCACGCGAATAGCTCCGCCAAGCCAACATCGTCCAGGCCATGGCGGATGGAGAAATCGGGCTCCAGGCTGGGCTGCGCGAATTTGTTCCACGGGCATGCCAGTTGGCAATCGTCGCAGCCGTAGATGCGGTTTCCCATCATGGGCCGCAGCGGTTCCGGAATACTGCCCGGATGTTCGATGGTGAGATAGGAGATACACCGGCGTGCGTCCACGACATAGGGCGCGACGATGGCGCGCGTGGGACATACATCGATGCAGCGCTCGCACGTGCCGCAATGTTCCTCGATGGGTGCGTCGGGGGGAAGGGGCAAGTCGGTGTAGATTTCGCCCAGGAAAAACCACGAGCCCGCCTCGCGGTTGAGTAGCAAGCCGTGCTTCCCGCGCCAGCCCAGGGCCGCCTGGGCGGCCAATTCCACCTCCATGACCGGTGCGCTGTCCGTGAACACACGGTAGCTAAAGGGTCCCACTTCTTCGCCGATGCGATCGCAGAGTTTCTGCAAACGGTCGCGTAGTACCTTGTGGTAGTCGCGTCCAAGCGCGTAGCGGGAAATGTAGGCGCGATCGGGCCGGTCCAACAATTCCCCGGCATCCACTCCATCTCCGGGGTGATAATTCATGCGAGCGGAGATCACCCTCAGGGTTCCTGGGACGAGTTCTGACGGGCGCGCGCGGGTGGTTCCGTGGCGCTCGAAGTATTTCATTTCGCCGTGGTAACCGCGCGCGATCCATTCCATTAATCGCGCCTCCGCGCCAGACAATTCCACGCTGGCAACGCCGGTTTCCTGAAAACCTAGCGCGTGCGCCCAATCGCGGATGCGGTGTTTAAGCCCCGGGCCGGTGTGCGGCATGGCTTTGCGCTGTGAGTTCAGACTCAATTTTGTGGCAAAAGAGCCGATATGTAGCTTCGATCACTATTGAATTTCAAGTGGATGGACGGTTCGTCGTGCTTCAAATTACCTAACCCACGGCAGGGTAAAACGCAGTGCCTAAACGTTACACGCCCCAAGACCTCGTCGCTAATTTTTCCAAGATCAGCTCTCTGCCGTAGGTCTATCTCAAAATCCGGGAGGCTGTCGAATCCCCCGATTCATCGGCGCGTGACGTCGCGCAACTCATTTCGTCAGACCCCGCCATCACCGCGCGCCTTCTCAAGGTCGTGAATTCCGTGGTCTACGGCATGCCCCGCGGAGTGGAAAGCGTGGTGCAGGCGGTGAACATCATGGGCATGCAACCCATTCACGATATTATCCTCACGAGTTCAGTCACCACTACCTTCGCCGGCGTGCCATACGGATTGATGAATGTCAGCCGGTTCTGGTCCCACAGCCTGCTGTGCGCGCTGAGCGCGCGTGCCTTGGGTAAGCGGGCCAATCTGATCGATCATGATCGTCTATTCCTGGTGGGGCTGCTTAGCCGGGTCGGGCGCTTGGTGATGTACGACAAAATTCCGCAACTCACAGCGGTGGCCCTGAGCCACTCCGAACGCACGGGACAGCAGCTGTACGGCGTGGAGCGCCAGCTCATTGGGTGCGACTACGCCGCCGTGGGCGGAGATCTTCTGGCCCGGTGGCGCTTGCCCGAAAGCATCGTGGCGATGATTCTGGAGCACGTGGAACCCGTACAGGCCCATTCCTCCGTCATTGGCGCGGCCATCGTACACCTCGCGGCGGCTGCGGCTGACGCGGCGACATCCTCCAAGGGGCACGTGGATGCCGCTAAGTTTGATCCCTATCTTTGGGAGGCCACTGGATTGACTCCAGAAATCTTGGCGGATGTGGAAAAGAAAGCCGGCGCCGAATTCGTTGAAACGGCGAAGGTCTTTGTACCGACCCTCGCCGAGGTGGCCTAGGCTGTTTTGAGCCGGGCGGCCGCGGCCAGCGCCCACGGGGGCACGGGGTCAGGAGCCGTTGCCCATCCCAGCGCGTGCAAGGACCGAGTCTCGCCGTGCTTCATGACGAAAAACGCCTCTTCCTTGAGACCCGCTTCCCGGCGGGCGAGTGCCAAGCGGTGCGGCGGTTCCTCGAAGGGCTCATCGGTCAGCACGAAGGTGCCCCAATGCATGCCCACGGAGTGGCGGGCACCGATGTCTTGGTGGATTTTCACGGCTTCCTCGGGATTGGCGTGAATCGCCCCCATGAACCAACGCGGCTCATAGGCACCTATGGGTATGGCGGCTAGATCTATGGGCGCGAACCTGCGCCCTATCTCCAGAAAGTCGGGGGAATACCCCGTGTCTCCGGCAAAAAAAAATGAAACGGAACTCCGGATGATCGATGATCCATCCACCCCATAAGGTTTTGTTGCGGTCCCACGGCGTGCGGGCGCTCCAATGCTGGGCGGGTACGAAGTGCAGCGTGAGCCAGCTCTCCTGAGCCCATTGCCACCAATCCAGTTCCACGCACTTGGCATGGCCGGCGCAATGCATCCAAGCCTTGATTCCCAGGGGCACGAAGAAGAGAGGAGATCCGCCGCCTTGCTTCAATAAGCGCCGAATCGTTCCTGTGTCCAGATGATCGTAGTGGTTGTGGGAGATCACAACGATGTCGATATGCGGCAGGTCGTGGAAGCCGAGGGCCGGTGGCACCACGCGCTTCGGGCCGGAGAAGGCAAAGGGAGAAGCCCGGCCCGTGAGGTGGGGGTCCGTTAGGATATTCACTCCGCCCATCTGTAGCAGGAATGTGGCGTGGCCCAACCAGGTGATGACAGGTTCAGAACGGTTGGTCTTTAGAAATTGCACGTTGGGCTTAACGGAATCCACCCGGTAGCCGCCCTCCGGCGCCTTGGGGAGCTTCTTCGACCAGCGCTCGCGCTGCCAGCGCCAGAAACTCCTGCGAGGAGCGATCTCGTGATTGTTGCGAAATCCGTTGGGTGTATGGTGGAGATTGGGCAAAGTAGTCAGATCAACAAAGTCGCCAGGTCAATATTGACCGCGGAACAAGGGACCGGCGCGATGCAACACAAGTTTCCGTGGCGGGGTGCCACTAGATCGCTTGTTTTCCCTGTTTCCCCAGCTGATGCCGAAGGGCGGCCACGCTTTGCCGGGCACCTTCCAGATTGGGGTTCACTTCCAAGGCGCGCTCGAAATATTCTAAAGCCTGTTCCAGTTTGCCAAGTCGCATGTAGATCAAGCCATATCCCGCCAGGGCACCAAAATGAAAGGGATTGCGCTGCATTACCTCGTCGCAATCCTTGAGCGACAACTCGTAATTTCCCAGTAGATAGTAGACCGTGGCGCGCTTATTCCAGCCTTCGGCGAATTCCGGATTGAGTTCCACGATACGGCTGAAGGTGTCCACCGCCAGCGCCATGCGTCCCTCCGCCATTTGCGTGACACCTTTCTTGAAGAGGGCATCGATCTGCTGGTCTCCGGAGCGGCTCCACAGTCGCACCAGGGCCTCCTCGGCGAGCATGCGCACGCCAGAATTTTCGTCTCGCAATGCTTCGGCGAGCGCACCCAGATCCTCCATGGCGCCGCGCTCGCTCAACCACAAGACCGCATCGTGCCGCACCTGGACATCGGGACTGGAGAGACCTTGCAGGGCGTCGTGGCGAGACTCCAGCCCGGCTGCCCACGGCAGGGGTGGGCCCGCCAGCAACACCAAGGCGGCAATCCAACTTTTCATGCATCGCATGTGCCCATCGCTCATCTTTGCCTCCCCAACCGTAACGCTCCGTTCGCACCGCTTACAATGCATGCTGGATTCTACGCCCAGCAAGCGTGCTGGTTACCAAGAGATAACATCATGATGAAGCCTGAGACCTCCCACGCCCTACCGTCAGCCGTACTTGCGGCTCCGGCCCGTCCCGGCATGTCCCTCTCCGAGGTGGACACGCCCGCGCTGCTGCTGGACTTGGATGCATTCGAGTTCAACTTGAAAGCCCTCAACGATAGCTTGCAGGGCGTCAACGTTCGCGTGCGGCCTCATGCGAAATCCCATAAGTGCCCGGAGATCGCCCGCCGCCAGATCGCGCTCGGCGCCGTGGGCATTTGTTGCCAGAAGACGAGCGAGGCCGAGGCCTTCGTGCGCCATGGCGTGACCGACGTGCTGGTGGCGAACGAGGTCGTTGGCGAGCAGAAATTGAACCGGCTGGCGGCCTTGGCGAAGGTGGCGGCCATGGGCGTGTGCGTGGATAACGCCACCAATGTGCGCGCCCTGGAAGTGGCCATGGCGAGCGTGGACGCTCTTATCAACGTATTGGTTGAAGTGGACGTGGGCGCCTCGCGCTGCGGTGTCCTGCCTGGGCCCGACACTGTCGCCTTGGCGAGAGCGGTTGCGGCATCTCCCCATCTGCGCTTCGCCGGCATACAAGCCTATCAAGGCGCCGCCCAGCATCTACGCACGCCCGAAGCGCGCGCGAGCGCCATTCGCGCCGCCGTGGATAGCGTGGAGCAATGTGTCACGGGCCTCAAGGGAGCAGGGCTTCCCCCGCGTATCATCGCTGGGGCAGGCACCGGCACGTATCTCAGCGAAGCCACCAGCGGCTTGTATAACGAGCTGCAAGTGGGTTCCTACATATTCATGGACGCGGACTACCAGCGCAACCTCGAAGCCGACGGGCTGCCCGTGCGCACCTTCCGCCAGAGCCTGTTCATCCTCTCGACCGTGATGAGCCGCCCCGTGAAAAACCGCGCCGTGGTGGACGTTGGCCTCAAGGCGCATAGCGTGGATTCCGGCATGCCGGGAGTGGCGGACCTCGAGGGTGCACGGTACTTGAAAGCATCCGATGAGCACGGCGTCATCGAACTCACTACCGCGGACGCGAAGCTTGGACAAAAAATCCGGCTCATACCAGGTCACTGCGATCCGACCGTGAATCTCCACGACTGGCTGGTGTGTTATCGCGCGGACCGCGTGGAAGAAATCTGGCCCATCAGCGCGCGCGGCGCTTTTTATTAGGGCCTTACAACGAATGTCCGCTCCCGAGAGCTTCCAGTTCGATACGCTGAGCCTGCACGCCGGCCAGCAACCCGACCAGCAACATGGCGCCCGCGCCGTCCCCATCTATCACACGACGTCCTACGTATTTCGCGACACGGACCACGCGGCTTCGCTGTTCAACATGGAGCGCGGCGGCCACGTTTACTCGCGTATCACCAACCCCACCAACGCCGTGTTGGAGGAACGCATCGCGGCCCTGGAGGGTGGCGTGGGTGCCATCGCCACGGCCAGCGGTCAAGCGGCGTTGCACTTGGCGGTCGCCACCCTCATGGGCGCGGGATCGCATATCGTGGCGTCCCGCTCGCTTTACGGCGGGTCGCATAATCTGCTGCATTACACGCTTTCGCGTTTTGGAATCGAAACCACCTTCGTGAATCCGCGCGATGTGGATGCATTCCGCGCCGCCATGCGCCCAAATACCCGCCTCGTTTTCGGCGAGACCCTTGGAAACCCTGGTCTGGATGTGCTGGATATTCCGCGCGTGGCCGAAGTGGCGCACGATCACGGCGTGCCTTTGCTGGTGGATTCCACGTTCACCACGCCTTATCTGATGCGTCCCTTCGACCTGGGCGCCGATTTGCTGTACCACTCGGCCACCAAGTTCCTCGGCGGGCACGGCGTGGCCATCGGCGGTCTATTGGTGGACGGAGGGATCTTCGATTGGGACAAGTCCGGGAAGTTTCCCACGCTGACCGAATCCTATGCTGGGTTCCACAATATGATCTTCACCGAGGAATCCACCGTGGGCGCGTTTCTCCTGCGCGCGCGCCGCGAAGGGTTGCGCGACTTCGGCGCCTGCATGAGTCCCATGAATGCGTTCCAAATTTTGCAAGGGGTGGAAACCTTGCCGGTACGCATGGAGAGGCACGTCGCCAACACGCGCAAAATCGCCAGCCGTCTGAGATCTCATTCGGCCGTGGTGTCCGTGTCCTATCCCGAACTTCCAGACCACCCCGATCACGAACTCGCCAAGCGCTTGCTGCCAAAAGGCTGCGGCGCCGTGTTCAGTTTTGAATTGAAGGGCGGGCGCGCGGCGGGCCGCAAGTTCATCGAAAACTTACGAGTGTTTTCCCATCTCGCCAACGTGGGGGATGCGAAATCCTTGGTGATTCATCCCGCCTCGACGACGCACTTCCGCATGGACGAAGCCGCTCTGCGCGCCGCTGGCATCGGCGAGGGAACGGTACGCCTGTCCGTTGGGTTGGAAGATGCGGGCGATCTCACCGAGGACTTGGAGCGCGCGCTCAAGATCTCGCAGTCGGCTTGAAGGATAGGGATGACTGAACAAACTTCCGCTCCCGTCTTATTCGAGGAGCACCTCAGCACGAATGGCGCGCGCATCGGCGTGGCCCTTCTGAACGCCGAGCGTTCGCTCAACGCGCTGACCTTGCGGATGATCGATTTGCTGGGCGAGCGCCTACGCGCTTGGGCAAGCGACCCCGAAATCGTGCTGGTGATATTGGAGGGCGCGGGGGAGCGGGCGTTTTGCGCCGGTGCGGATCTGCATCAAATGCACAAGACTATTCTCGCGCACCATGCCTCGCCACAATGCGAGGATATTCTTGGCAATGCCTACGCGTTGGATTTCTTCACGCGTGAGTACCGGCTGGACTACTTGATCCACACATACCCCAAACCGGTGCTCAGTTGGGCGCGCGGTGTTGTCATGGGAGGCGGGGTGGGGCTCGCGGTGGGGGCAAGCCACCGTGTGGTAACAGAACATGCGAGAGTGGCCATGCCAGAGATCAACATCGGGCTCTATGCCGATGTGGGCGGGAGTTGGTTTCTCAATCGCGCGCCAGGCAAGACCGGGCTCTTTCTTGCGCTGACGGCCGCTCAACTCAATGCCTCGGACGCGATCTTCGCCGGGCTCGCGGACTACCAAGTCGAGTACGCCCAAAAAGCTCAAATCATGGCGCGCATCCTTCAGCACGAATGGAAAGGTAGTGCCCAAGCCAATAGGCATTCCCTTACGAGTCTGCTGCTTGAGTTTGCCGCCAAGGATCTCGCTCACGGCCCCTTGCGCCAGCATTTTGGCTTGGTCAATACGCTGTGCGCGCAGGCTGACATCGCAGGCATCGTGGCCGCGATCACGGGCCTCAAGACAGAAGATGCCTGGCTCAATCGCGCCGCCGCGACTCTTGCCGCCGGTTCTCCGGGCACGGCCGCGTTATCGGCCGCGTTGCAACAACGTCTCAGGCTGTGTTCCCTGGCGGAGGTCTTTCGCGCTGAACTGGTCGCATCCTTGGTTTGCGCGGCACGCCCCGATTTGGCCGAGGGCATTCGCGCGCTCTTGATCGACAAAGACCGTCACCCTCGCTGGCGGCCGGCAACGCTTGCGGAGGTTACGCCGGGGTGGATAGACGGATTCTTCAAGAGCCCTTGGCCGGCGCATGAACATCCGCTTGCGGATCTTTAACTTGCCGGTCGTAGAATGCAGCACTCTAATTCCGGGAGCTTGGTGTCTCGGCGGCCTTATCCACGCAAGCCTTGACCTTGGCAGCCCCTCGGTGTCCTATTTCCTTCTCGCAATCTTCGATGAGCCCTACGAATTGCGCGGGGTACTTCTGCAATTCAGCCGCAGCCTCGATATCCTTGTCCACGCAGTTTTTCACCCACTGCCATCCCAACTCCAGCCCGCGCCTGCAGCGTTCGACGATGCGCTTATGCTCCGGCGAATAGGCGAGAACTTGCTCCCGAAGGGCCCGGTTCTCGTTTATGCAAATATGAATGGCGTCCGTGCCCCACTCGCCGTTGGAAAAATGGCAACCTGTGACGATTTCGTCCTCCTCGCCGGCCACGGCATACGCCGCCATCAGACTAAGCGCCGCGGCGGCTGAAATTAAGCTGAGATGTTTCTTCATGACAGTGTGTAGTTCCTCAAGATAAGAATATGCGATCCACGGCCCAATAGATTCCCAACGCCAAAATGATCGCGGACACGCTCCATACAAAGCGCTTTCGGTGCGCGGAATCCAAGGATGCATCTTTCCAAATTCGGCCCGTTAGAAAGATCGCGGCGAATGCCAAAGACACGATGACCAGTTGCCCTGCCTCGACCCCCACGTTGAAGGACGCTAGTGCCCACCCGATACGCTCTTGCGGAATGCCGTATTCCCGTAGAACCGAGGCGAATCCAAATCCGTGAATGAGGCCGAACAGAAAAGTCACGATCCAGCGGCGGCCGATATCGCGAACAAAAAAGTTCTCCGCCGCGACATAAACGATGCTCAGCGCGATCATGGCCTCGACCAGTTGCGAGGGTAGTTGAACGACATTCAGCACGGCGAGACTGAGCGTGATGGAATGCGCGACGGTAAAAGCGGTGACAACGGCCGCCAAGGGCCAGAATTTGCGGCCCCACAAAATCACCGCGATAAGGAAGGCGATGTGATCGTAGCCTATGGCGATATGCTCCACACCAGCAACGAAATAGCGCCACAGCACTTCGCGTAGCCCGGGTTCCGCGCGGGCGAGGCGGACTTTTGTGTTCGAAACACCTAGCAACGCGAAGGCTCGCGCGTCGCCGGATGCCGTCACCATATGCCGCGCGGCGGGATCGATCTCCTGAAATAGCGTGGTCTCGAAGCTCTCGGGAGGTCCGGCCTTGCAAGTCCAACGCAAGCTTGCCAGCACGTGATCGCCCTTGGTAGCCAGACTTTCTCCCGTCCCCTTGCAGCGCTGGCCGCCGGATTGGGTGGGCCCGGCTTTGGCAAGCAAGTACTCGAATACGCGGGTTTGATTGGCGGCGGCCGATTCGGGCGATACCTGGCCCTCCGGGGTGTTCAATTCTATGCTCAGCGCTACTTCCAAGTCCAGGCCATTTATTTCTAATACTCCCTCCACATTCGGCCCGCTGATGCTCAACTGCGAGCTGCTCAAGCGTGTGTTGTGCGCCATCCCAGGGTCCGGCCAAAGGAGTAGGGCGGCGAACAAGGCCCATGGAGCTGGCATCACCGGTGCTAAACTCAGTCTCATATCAATTTTTATTCACAACGATCATGGCTGGATATGTTTCGGAAACCACTTTGTTCTTGCGCGAATTCCTCGGCAAGAATCCCCAGATAGTGGAAAAGCAGAAAAAACACCGCGCGACTTGGTGGGACCGCCCCCAGGATCTCGATGAACTCAAGAAGTTGGAAGAGTCGAAGATCGGCCAGCAGGCCTACGTGTATTACAACAAACCGTAGGTTGCCAGGGCTGGCGGCGAATTCTATAACTACCGCCTACATCAAAATCCCACGCCCACTCTCAAACCGTAGGAGACCGCGTCTCCGGTCTTGTCGGCCTCGAAAGTGAAGCTCGCCAGCAGCAAGTTGGCGCGCAGGCCAGCGAATAGTTTGGGATAGGAGAAGTTTTCCCCTCCCAGGCCCGGCACGCCGTTGGGTCTGCTGCTCACCCACACATAGCCGGCACCGGCATAGGGCGTGACCAGCAATATTTTCTTCGAGATGCTAAGGTCCAGCCCCTTGGTATCCAAATCGAGTTGATCGATACCCGTGAGCTTCGTGTAGCTTACTCGGATGGAAACCGCGGGCGTCACCGTGCTACCCGCCACCAGGGCGTAACGCGCTTACGCTCCCCAGTACTTGATGTCCGTTCCGGCTAAATAGGAGTAACTCGCTCCGATATCGATGTCCCATGGCAAACCCTTCATCACGCGGATCTGGGCGAAAGGCAGTGATGAGGGTACTGAATCGCTGCTGGCCCGCTCGATCAGATCGTGATGCTTCAAGCTGGTGGCGGTGATGATGAGTCCAGCATCGAATACCGTGATACCCAGCGGCGCCGAGGGCACGTAGGACTTGGAACTCAGGGCCGCTCCAAGATCTTCCGATATCAGGCGGAATTCGGCTTGGCCCAGGTTTTGTAGCTGGTCAAACTCACCAGCAAACGCCGTGGTGGCCGCGGCGAACACCGCGAGAAACATGGCATTCAGCACTGGACGAGTCATTATTGATCCTTGTAAGCATGGGTAACGAAATGACTCTATCATACCGGCGCGACGTCTCTTCACAGGAGTCTTTCAATGCCACATCTTCGTCTGGTAATCGCCAACAAAAACTACTCGTCTTGATCCATGCGCCCTTGGGTGCTCCTCACCCAGGCGGGCATCGCCTTCGAGGAAGTTCTCCTCAAGTTCAACGATGATGTCTCCGTGCGAGGCATCGAAGGATTGTCGCCAACTGGCAAAGTACCGGTGTTATGGATCGATAACGAGCCGGTCTGGGATTCCCTGGCCATTATGGAGACCGTGGCGGAGATGTTTCCGGCCAAGGGGCTTTTGCCAATTCAACCCATGGCACGCGCCCATGCCCGTGCCATGTGCGCGGAGATGCATTCCGGTTTCGGCAATCTTCGCGGCAACATGCCGATGAACATCCGCTCCTCGCATCCTGGCAAGGGCAGGAATCCCGCGGTGGAAAAAGACATCGCGCGCATCGTGCATGCATGGGAATCCTGCCGCGCCCGCTTCGGAACCGGTGGCGGTCTGTTGTTCGGGAACTTCACCATCGCCGACGCCATGTTCGCGCCCGTAGTGATGCGGTTTAGAACCTATGCGGTAACGCTTCCGCCGGTGGCGGAGCAATATGCCAGCGCGGTACTCGGATTGGACGCCGTGAAGAAGTGGTGTGCCGCGGGACGGGCGGAGACGGAGTTCGTGCCGGCCGATGAACCTTACGCCACGAAGCCTTAGTCGCTATATCAGCTCGTCCACCAATTCTATCCAGTGCTTCACCGGTATCGTCGTGCCGCTCTGAATGTGGGTAAGGCAGCCGATGTTCGCGCTGGCCACCACTTCCGGTTTGCCGCTGGCTATTGCCTCCACCTTGTTGCGAAGAAGTCGCTGGGCAAGGTCTTCTTGCAATATGGAGTAGGTACCGGCCGAGCCGCAGCATAGATGGGCATCTGGAATAGGTGTCAATGTATAGCCCAAGGCGCGCAACAAATTCTCGGTCACGTCCTTGATTTGTTGCCCGTGCTGAAGAGAGCAGGGCGGGTGGAAGGCAATCTTGGGTCTGGGGCCTTGGCGAATCACCTTCAATAGCTCGTCTTGCGCGGCGCTCATGACTTCGCATATATCCTTGGTGAGTTCGGAAATACGCTCGGCCTTCGCGGCGTAACGCGCATCGTTGCGCAGCATATGGCCGTATTCCTTGACCGTGGTGCCGCAGCCACTCGCCGTCATCACGATGGCTTCCACGCCTTGATTGGCGTAAGGCCACCAGGCGTCTATGTTTTGCCGCATGTAGTTGAGCCCCTCGTCTTGATAATCGAGGTGGTAGGAAAGCGCGCCACAGCAACCCGCGTTGGGTGCGACGATGAGGGAGACTCCGATCTTGTCCAGCACGCGAGCGGCGGCGGCGTTGATGTTGGGGGCAAGCGAAGGTTGCGCGCAACCTTCCAACACCAGCATCTTGCGTTCGTGCCGGGGCGCGGGCCGGCGCGTTGTACGCGCGGAGGCAGCGGCGCTGGGAATCTTCTTGCCCAACACGGAGGGTAGGAAAGGCTTGAAGGATTGCCCGAGTTTCATCAAGGGAGAGAACACCTGGCCCTTGGGGATCACCGCGTTCAGGGCTTTGCGCTTTAAGCGCTCGCTTAACGGGCGATCGACATGTTTGTCCGCGATGTGGCGGCCGATGTCCACCAGGCGGCCATACTTCACTCCGGACGGGCAGGTGGATTCGCAGGAGCGGCAGGTCAGGCAGCGGTCTAGATGAAGCTGTGTCTTGGCGGTGACCCGGTTGCCTTCCAGCATTTCCTTCATCAGGTAGATGCGCCCGCGCGGGCCGTCCAACTCATCGCCCAGCAACTGATAAGTCGGGCAGGTGGCGTTGCAGAATCCGCAATGCACGCAGGTGCGCAGAATGTCGCCGGCTTCCTTGCCTTCCGGCGTGTCTTTGATGGATGGAGCGAGGTTGGTTTTCACGATCTATATCTGGGGATGTAAGCGCCCGGGCCCGAAGACGCTGCTGGGATCCATGGCGCTCTTGATGCGCTGGTGTAATTTCAAGGTGGCGGCATCCAACCGATAAACGCCCCGGCTTGCACCGGCGCCGCGATAAAGCAGTGCATGGCCCCCGGATTTGCGCGCGATCTCATGCACGAGCGCAGCCTCGGTACCGCCACTGATCCAGCGCAGCGCCCCGTTCCATTCCATCACCTGCTTGCCGGGAAGATCCGCGGCGGGCGTGGAGGATTTGATGGACAAACGCCACACGGTACCTAGAAAGATATCTAGGGACTGGTCGCGCACACGTGCCCACACGTTCGCGGCGTCAGGCTCCGTCTCGCCACCCATCTTTTCCCGTGCCGAGCGGATCGCCGTCTCGGGACCGGAAAGGCGCACGTAGAGCTTACCGTCCAGCCATAGGGTGCCGGAGACAGGTAATGGCTCACCCGCCCACCGGTTCATGCTCTCGATGGCGCGCGCGGCGTCCATGTCGAATCGCAGAGTCTGCTCGTGCCGCGGGCGTGGCAACACCTTGAGGGACACTTCGAGGATTAAACCAAGGGTGCCGAAGGAGCCCGTCATCAAACGCGATACATCGAAGCCGGCCACGTTCTTCATGACTTCGCCGCCGAAGTGAAGATTTTCCCCGCGGCCATTGATGACTCTCATGCCCAACACGGAGTCGCGCACGGAACCCGCATAGGGGCGCCGCGGGCCTGACCAACCCGCCGCCACGCAGCCGCCCAGGGTGCTCGCGGGCGACAAGCGCGGAGGCTCGAAGCCGAGCATTTGTCCGCGTTCGGCCAATGCTGCTTCCAACTGCGTGAGCAAGGTACCGGCGCGCGCCGTGACGATCAACTCCGTGGGTTCGTAATTGACGATACCGTGATAGGCTGAGGTCTCCAGCAACTCGCCATCTAGCGCGCGGGCGTGAAAATCCTTGGAACCGCCGCCGCGAATACGAAGGGCTCTTTTCTCTTTCGCGGCATCGAGGATTCGCTGGCTAAATTCGGAAGCGAGATCAGACATCCTAGAACCTGGGCAATTCCGAAAACTTCGTCTTGCCGCTGTGCACATGCATGGCGCCGAACTCGGCGCAGCGGTGCAGCGTGGGCACGGCCTTGCCGGGATTGAGTAGCGCGTGCGGATCGAAGGCGTGCTTGATGGCATGAAACTGCACCAGTTCCGCTTGTCCGAATTGCAGGCACATCTCGTTGATTTTCTCCACGCCCACGCCGTGCTCGCCGGTGACGGTGCCCCCCGCATCGATGCACAGCTTGAGGATGTCGGAGCCGAACTGCTTGGCACGCTCCAATTGTGCATCGTCGTTGGCGTCGAACATGATGAGCGGATGCAAGTTGCCGTCTCCAGCGTGAAAGACGTTGGCACAACGCAAGCCGTGCTTATCTTGTAGTTGGCTGATGCCCGTTAGCACTTCCGCCAAGCGCTTCTTGGGGATGGTGCCATCCATGCAGAAATAATCCGGCACGATGCGGCCGATGGCCGGGAAGGCCGCTTTACGCCCAGACCAGAATTTGAGCCGCTCGGCTTCGTCGCGCGAAGTGCGCGTCTCGAAGGCGCCGCTGTCGCGCATGATGGCGCATACCCGCGCGATCTCGTCTTCCACTTCCTCTGGCGTGCCGTCGCTTTCGCATAGCAAGATGGCCTCGGCTTGCACGGGATACCCGGCGTGGACGAACTGCTCCACCGCTTGCGTGGCGAGCTTGTCCATCATCTCCAGCCCCGCCGGGATGATGCCCGCCCCGATGATGCTGGCCACGGCGTTGCCGGCATCGTGCAAGCTGTTGAAGGCGGCGAGCACCACTTGCGCCTTGAGAGGCTTGGGCAATAACTTCACGGTAACTTCGGTGACGACGCCGAGCAAGCCTTCGGATCCAGTGATGAGTGCTAGCAAATCGTAGCCTGGGTTATCCAGGCCGTCGCCACCGAACTCCAGCAAATCGCCTTCCATGGTGACGAAGCGCACTTTCTGCACGTTGTGCACGGTCAATCCGTACTTCAGGCAATGCACCCCGCCGGAATTTTCCGCCACGTTGCCGCCGATGGAGCAGGCGATTTGGCTGGAGGGATCGGGTGCGTAGTACAGTCCGTGAGAGGCCACCGCTTCGGAAATGGCGAGATTGCGCACGCCCGGTTGCACGCGGGCGATACGCGCCACGGGATCGATCTCCAAAATTTGCTTGAGCTTGGCGAGGCCCAGCGTGACGCCTTGGCCATGGGGCATGGCGCCACCCGACAAGCCCGTGCCGGCACCGCGCGCCACCACGGGCACGCGCGCTTCATGGCACACGCGCATCACCGCTTGCACCTGTGCCTCATTCTCGGGCAATGCCACGATCATGGGCAATTGGCGGTAGGCGGAGAGCCCGTCGCACTCGTAAGGGCGCAAGTCCTCCGTGTCGTGAAGAACGCAACCAGGTTTGAGCACCGCCGAGAGCCGGCGCACCAACTCGGTCTTGTCAACGAGAGGCCGGATCGATTGCTCGTAGGATTCTGGTTTGCCCATGGGGAGTTACTCCGTGATCAGTAGCGCGCGAAAGTCATTCACGTTGGTGAGGGTGGGGCCGGTCTTGACGAGATCTCCCAGCGCGGCGAAGAAACTATAGCCGTCGTTATTGGCGAGCGCGGCCTTCGCGCTCGCACCCAGGGCCTCGGCGCGGGCGAGAGTCTTAGGCGTGGTGATGGCGCCCGCGTTGTCCTCGGTGCCGTCCACGCCGTCCGTGTCGCCGGCCAGCGCGTACACTTGCTTCTCGCCCGCCAGCGCGATGGTCAAGGCGAGAAGAAATTCGGCATTGCGCCCGCCGCGCCCGTTGCCGCGCACCGTGACCGTGGTCTCGCCACCCGATAGCAATACACAGGGTTTGGCCACTGGTTGGCCGTGGCGCAACACCTGGCGCGCAATACCCGCGTGCACCAGGGCCACTTCACGCGCCTCGCCCTCCAAGCTGTCTCCAAGAATGAGCGCGTTCACGCCTGCCCGGCGCGCGACTTCCGCGGCGGCTTCCAGGGATTGTTGAGGGGCGGCGATGAGGTGCGTCTCGTTGTGCGCGAGGCGTGCATCACCGGGTTTTGGCGTTTCGTCTTTGCGGGCGCGCAAATGCTGGATGACGGAAACCGGCTCGCGGATGTTGTACTTATCCAAAATGGCGAGCGCGTCTCCGAAAGTCGTGGGGTCCGGCACCGTGGGGCCCGAGGCGATCACCGCCGGATCGTCGCCCGGAACGTCGGAAATGAGCAGACTCACCACCCGCGCGGGATAGCAGGCAGCCGCCAAGCGGCCGCCCTTGATGGCCGAGAGATGTTTGCGCACGCAATTCATCTCCGTGATGTTGGCGCCGCTCTTGAGCAGCGAGCGGTTGATAGCCTGCTTGTCTTGCAAGGTGAGCCCAGGGGCCGGCAGCGACATCAAGGCGGAGCCGCCTCCGGAGATCAGGCACAGAACCAGATCGTTGGGGGTCAAGCCTTGCACCTGCTGGAGCACTTTCTCGGCGGCTTCACGGCCGGCGAGGTCGGGCACCGGATGTGCCGCCTCCACCACTTGTATCTTCTTGCAAGGGGCGTGATGGCCGTAGCGC
Source organism: Betaproteobacteria bacterium (assembly GCA_009693245.1). NCBI lineage: Bacteria > Pseudomonadati > Pseudomonadota > Betaproteobacteria > Betaproteobacteria bacterium. Next base: position 31,417 of record SHXO01000019.1, read on the forward strand.
GTGATTACCAAGCCCTCGAGATCTCCCGTCCAGTGGGCTTCAACGGCCTGTGCCATGGTGGCCGACGCCTTGCCAGCGCCGACGACAATGGTGCGGCCTTTCGGTGGTTTGGGGAGATAGGGCGGAACGCAGCGTGCCGGCATCGCGCGAGCGATTGCCGCATCGAACATCTCCCTGAGCAACTGCGCCGGATTTTGGATCATCGGTGGATGGCCACGGTCCTTGCCTGTTACCGGCTACCCTTTCGCGACCGCGTGATTGGCGAGCATCTCCAGCGCCTTCACCATGGCGGAGTGGTCCCACTTGCTGCCGCCTTGTGCCTCGCAGGCATTGAACAACGCTTGCGCGGTGGCGGTGTTGGGCAGGCTCACGCCAACCTTGCGGGCGTTCTGCAAAGCGAGATTCAAGTCCTTCTGGTGCAATTCGATGCGGAATCCGGGTTCGAAGGTGCGCTTGATCATGCGCTCACCGTGTAATTCAAGTATCCGGGAGGAAGCGAAGCCGCCCATCAAGGCTTGGCGCACTTTTGCCGGGTCCGCGCCCATCTTGGAGGCGAATAGCAACGCCTCGGCAACGGCTTCGATATTCAGTGCAACGATGATTTGGTTGGCGACCTTGCAAGTCTGGCCGTCGCCGTTGCCGCCTACCAAGGTGATGTTCTTGCCCATGAGTTCGAAGAGCGGCTTGACCTTCTCGAAGGTGGCGGGTTTGGCGCCCACCATGATGGTCAGCGAGGCAGCCCTGGCTCCCACTTCACCGCCGGAAACAGGCGCATCCACATACTCGCAACCGAGTTTGTTGATGCGCTCGGCGAAGATCTTGGTGTCGAAGGGCGAGATGGAACTCATGTCGATGACCACCTTGCCAGCGCTCAAGCCTTCGGCCACTCCGTTCGTACCGAATAATGCTTTCTCCACATCCGGCGTATCGGGCACCATGGTGATGATGATGTCCGCCTTCTGCGCGACTTCCTTGTTCGATTGGCACACCACGCCGCCCGCGGAGGAAAGCTCTGCCGGCGCGCCCTCCAGCGTGTACAGGTATAGCGTGTGACCGGCTTTGATCAAGTGCGCGGCCATGGGCTTGCCCATGATTCCGAGGCCGATAAATCCAATTTTGCTCATGTCGTCTCCTTGGGAAAATTCTATAAGTAGGGGTTCATCCAGCCCAATCCCGCCTCGGTGTTGCCCTTCGGGCGGTACTCACAGCCGATCCAGCCTTGGTAGCCAATCTTGTCCAAGTGCCGAAACAAGAATGAATAATTGATCTCGCCAGTTCCTGGTTCGTTCCGGCCCGGCGTATCGGCTAATTGCATATGCGCGATCTTGGGCAGCAACTTCTCCATGGTGGGTGCCAAATCGCCCTCCATGATCTGCATGTGATAGATGTCGTACTGGAAATACAGATTCGGGACATTGGCGTAGTGGAGGATGTCCATGGCCTGCGCCGAAGTGTTCAAGTAAAAGCCAGGAATGTCGCGGGTATTGATGGCCTCGATTAACACCTTGAGGTTGTGCTTGGCCATTTCCTTTCCCGCGAATTGAAGATTGGCGATGTAGGCTTCGCGCATTTTCTCCTCGTTCACGCCGCGCGGCTTGAGCCCAGCCATGCAGTGGACCTGAGAGCAACCAAGGGCCAGCGCGTAGTCCAGGGCCTTGCCCACGTTGTCCTGAAACTCCGAATGGCGGCTGGGATCGCAGGCCATGCCCCGGTCACCCGCGTTCCAATCGCCGGGCGGCATGTTGAACAGGACGACCTTGAGGTTGTTCTTTCTGGCCAGTTCCGCCACCTGGTTCTTGTCGTAGGCGTAGGGAAAGAGGAACTCGGCACCCTTGAAACCGGACTTCGCGGCGGCGGCGAAGCGGTCCAGAAAATCCACCTCGTTGTACATCATGGAAAGATTGGCGTTGAACTTGGGCATGGCCGAAGCCCTCACTTGGGTTTCAATGGGAATGAACCGATTTTACACTGGGGGCGGCCCGCGCCCTCCGTATAATCCGCCTAACTTCACTTCAGAGAGAATCCATGGCGCGCTTCACTGGCACCGAGAATTACATCGCCACCGACGATCTGATGATGGCAGTGAACGCGGCCATCACCTTGGAACGGCCGCTATTGATCAAAGGCGAGCCTGGAACGGGCAAGACCATGCTAGCCGTGGAAGTCGCCAAGGCCCTGAACCGGCCCTTGATTCAATGGCACATCAAGTCCACCAGCAAGGCGCAACAAGGTTTGTACGAATACGATGCCGTGTCGCGCTTGCGCGATTCCCAGTTGGGCGATCCGAGAGTGCACGACATCGCCAACTATATCAAGAAAGGCCCTCTTTGGGAGGCCTTCACCGCGGACGGCCCAAACGTGGTGTTGATCGACGAGATCGACAAGGCCGATATAGAGTTTCCCAACGACCTGCTGCGTGAACTGGACCGCATGGAGTTCTACGTTTACGAACTCCAGCAATTGATCCAAGCCAAGACGCGGCCTACGATCATCATCACCAGCAATAACGAGAAAGAGTTGCCGGATGCCTTCTTGCGCCGCTGCTTCTTCCACTACATCCGCTTCCCCGACAAGGAGACCTTGGAGCGCATCGTGGATGTGCACTACCCCACGCTCAAGAAGACCTTGCTGCGTGAAGCCTTGGAAGCATTTTTCGACATGCGCGAAGTGCCCGGCCTCAAGAAAAAACCATCAACGTCGGAGTTCCTCGATTGGCTAAAACTCCTGGTCGCCGAAGACATCTCCGAAGAAACCCTGCGCACCCGCGACCAGAGCAAGATCATCCCTCCGCTCCACGGCGCGCTCCTCAAGAACGAGCAGGACGTTCATTTGTTCGAGAGGTTGGCGTTCATTTCGAGGAGGAAGGCGTGAGAAGTCTAGGGAGGAGGGAGGAGGGAGGGGGGAGGAGAAAACCCCTCGCCACGCCAGCCACTGTGCTCGGTTCGCTCTATTGCATGCGATTACCGGCACGGACCGCACTTCGCCAATCGCCACACCTCCCCCCTCCCTCCTCCCTCCTCCCGCGATGCTGATCAGTTTCTTCCTGGAACTCAAGAAAGCCGGCGTTCCGGTCTCCATCAAGGAATTCTTGATGTTGCTGGAGGCGTTGGCCAAGTATGTGGCCTGGGGAAGCATGGAGGAGTTCTACTTCCTGTCGCGCGCCTGTTTGGTGAAAGACGAGAAGCATTTCGACAAGTTCGACCTGGCCTTTGGCGCCTATTTCAATGGGCTTGAAGTCGTACCGGCTTTGATGGCACAGATTCCCGAGGAGTGGTTGCGCAAGCGGATGGAGAAGAATCTCACCGAGGAGGAGAAGGCGTTGGTGCAATCCCTAGGAGGATGGGAGAAGTTGATGGAAACCTTGCGCCAGCGCCTGGAAGAACAGAAGGGGCGGCACCAAGGCGGTTCGAAATGGATTGGCACCGCAGGCACATCGCCCTTCGGCGCCTACGGGTACAACCCCGAGGGGGTGCGCATTGGACAGGAAGGCTCGCGCAACCGCCGTGCGGTCAAGGTGTGGGACCAGCGCGAGTACCGCAACCTCGACGATTCCGTGGAACTGGGCACGCGCAACATTAAGGTCGCACTACGCCGCCTGCGCAAGTTCGCGCGCGAGGGCGCACCCGATGAACTAGATCTCGACGATACGATTCGTTCGACCGCCCGCAACGCGGGTTACCTCGATCTCAAGATGGTGCCCGAGCGCCACAACGCCGTTAAGGTGCTGCTCTTCCTCGACATCGGTGGCTCCATGGATGATCACATCCGCGTGTGCGAGGAACTCTTCTCCGCCGCACGCGTGGAATTCAAACATCTCGAATACTTCTACTTCCACAACTTCATCTACGAAACCGTGTGGAAGGACAACCGCCGCCGCCACGCTGAAAAGATCGCCACCTGGCAGGTGATGCACACCTACGGCCACGACTACAAGCTCATCTTCGTGGGCGATGCCACCATGAGCCCATACGAGATCGCTTACCCAGGCGGCAGCGTCGAGCACCACAACCCCGAGGCAGGCGCGGTGTGGATGCAGCGCCTGACCGATATCTACCCTCACGCCATCTGGCTGAATCCGCAACCGGAAGAACGCTGGAACTACTACGAATCCATCGGCCTGGCGAAGCAGTTGATGGGCGATCGCATGTTTCCGCTCACCTTGGAGGGATTGGAGGCGGGGATGAAGGAATTGACTCGGTAGGTGCGCGCTAGCACCCACCGCCTCATCAATTTCCCGCAAGACGCTTTGGTGTTGGGCTACCAAGTAATACGCGTTACCCCGGGAACGAGATCGAAGTGCTCGTCTTTAAATCGTCCGCGTCATCGCGCGGGCTTTTGCCTACCCCGCCCTTTGCAGTGCGACAAATCTCGCGGGAGTTGGTGCAATACATCGCGCTTGCGCGCCATTTACACTTTTGGGGATTGGGGTGGCCCTTGCCGGAGGACTGCTTGTCTACGGAATACTTAAACAGGGCATGGGGATTCGTTTGGATGCCGAGGAGGAGTTCAATGGCGCCGACCTCTCCATTCACAAGATCACGGGCGGACCTGAAAAAGAATCAGGATGGTGAGATTGGCTTTCCCTGCGGCGGGAGCGGCTGAATCGTTCCCACGTGCATGGGAAACTGGCCGGTTCGCCGGTCGCTGAAGTAGCGATGCAGGGCGTTGCGCACGGTGGCGAAGGCGATCTCATCCCACGGAATTTCGGATTCCTCGAATAGCTTGACTTCCAGGGATTCCGTGCCGGGCGCGAATTGGCTGTCCTTCAGGCGGGCCCGAAACAGCAGATAGACCTGGCTGATATGGGGGATGTTGTAGATCGCATAGGGTTCCAGCATTTCCACCCGCGCGCCCGCTTCTTCCAGGGTTTCTCGCATGGCGCCGTCGCCCGTGGTCTCGCCGTTTTCCAGGTATCCGGCCGGTACGGTCCACAGACCATAACGGGGCTCGATGGCGCGGCGGCACAGCAAGACCTTGTCCTCCCACTCGGGAATACACCCCACCACCATCTTGGGATTTTCATAGTGGATGGTTCCGCAGGCGTCGCATACAGCACGCGGGAGATTATCGTCGGGAGGAATCCGGCGGGCCAGCAGGCCGCCGCAACTGCTGCAATACTTCACGGCTTCGCATCCAGCTTAAGATCTAGAGGAACCTTAGCAGAAGGAAGGGAAGTTTCCCAGAGCCAGGAGCGCAATCCTTGCGGGATTGCGCCAGGCGATCACTTCGGTAGTGCCTTGATGTAGTCCGCCAAGGCTTCCAGTTCCTTTTCCGAGAGCTGGTTCTTGAATCCCGGCATGGGGGATTTACCCTTGCTGATTTGCGTCATGACTTGTTGCTTGGTTTTCTCGGTTCCGGCGAGCTTGGGGCCATCGGCTTGCTTCATTCCCATGCCTTGGTGGCACCAACTGCACTTGGCCGAGAACAATTTTTTCATGTCTATTCCATACTTTTCTTGAACCAGGGCGAGTGCAGGCGCAATGGCTTCGTCGTCGGCGTGCAAAGTGCCGCTTAAGCAAAGGGCGCACGCCAAGAGCGCCCGCGCAAACAACTGTCCGGGACGGCAAATTCTCGGCATCAATGTCTCCATAAGATCGAGTGAGGTCGCAACCGTACAACGGTTGCTTTCGGTTTTTGTTTACCGGCACCCCTCAGGCAAAAAAACAGGGCGGGGGATCCCCCGCCCTGCGTGCTGCTGAAACGGCTAGTTGTTCTTACTTGAGCGAGAACACCAGCAACTGGCCGTTGTCGGTCGGCATGGAGCAGAAGGGCTCGCCGAACAACGGGCAGTAGTTACCGGACACGTGGCTTCCCCAGCCGGTCACCACGGCAACGTACTGCTTGCCCTTGGCCGAGTAGGAAATTACACCGCCATGGTGGCCGATACCGTTATTGTGCTGCCACAGCTTGGAGCCGTTGTCGGCGTCCAGTGCGTAGAAGGTACCATCGGCACCCGGCACGAAGACCAGGCCGCCATTGGTGGACATCAAGCTCGCCAGAGGCGGGTACTTGAATTCCACTTCCCACTTCAGCTTATGGCTGACGGGGTCACGAGCTTGCACGGTACCGAAGGCAGGACGATCCGCCGGAGGGCGGGTGGTCCAGCTGGCGCCGAAGTAGGCTTGGCCGGAGTAGTCAGCGGGCTTGTCCACTTTCTGGACTTCTATGTCGAAGCAGAACTCCATGGTGGTTTTGTAGTACAACCCAGTTGCCGGGCTATAGGCTCCCGTGTTCCAGCTGATGGCGCCGTCGATGGCCGGGCACACGTTCGTGTGCTTGCCCAACGGCAGTTCGCGGCGGCCGATCAATTGACCGGTCTTGGCGTCCACACCCTTGATGTAGTTATAGGTCTTGCCGATGAGGGTGGCGTTTTCCACTTTCAACACCTGGTCCGTTGCTTTGTCGGGATCGGCGTTGTAGGTGAACAGAATTCCGCCCTTGTTCGGATGCAGCATGTAGCGCTTCCCGCCGCGATCGATCTGGACGAACTCACCCACCGCGGAGTCGAAGTCCCATGCGTCATGGGGCATTTCGGAGAAGTAGGCCTTCAGGGTACCGGTATCGGCATCCAACACGACCACGGACGAGCTGTAGAGGTTGGTTCCAGGACGTGGTCCTTCGGTCATCCAATTCTCGCCGGCCCAGTCATAATCGGGAGCCGGGTTGGCTGTTCCCCACCATACGCTGTTGGTCGCCGCGTCATAGGAGCCGGTCATCCAGCCACCACCGCCGCCGATTTTCCAGGAGTCATTGCCCCAGGAAACGCGGGAGCGCTCGTCGCCGCCGATGGTGTCGTACTGCCACTCGACTTCGCCGGTCTCCGCGTTAACCGCGAAAATCGGACCGCAGCAGCCAGACAATTCGCCGCCGTTGGAACCGATGAGGACCTTGTCCTTGACGATCACCGGGGCGCCAGTAAAGCCTTTGTTGCCCTTCTCGACGGAAATGATCATGTTGTCCCAAACCACTTCGCCGGTCTTGGCATCCAGGGCGATCATGCGGCCGTCAACCGTGCCGATGTACACCTTGCCATAGCCAATCGCGAGGCCGCGGTTGTAGGGGTTGTAGAAGGTGCCTTCCGCGCGCTCCTGGTCGATCTTGGCTTTGTAAGCCCAGATCTTGGTGCCGGTGGCGCCATCGAGTGCGTAGACTTGGCCGGAAGCGGAGGTGTAGTAGAGCACGCCATCGGCGGCTATGGGGAAGGATTGCACGCCGCGCTTGGACGCCGCAGGGGTGTGAATCCAGGCGATATTTAGATCCTTGACGGTCTTTTTGTTGATTTGATCCAGGCCGCTGTAATGCCAGCCTTTGAAGGAGCCGTGATACATGAGCCAGTTGTTGGGATCCTTGTCCGCGTTAGCCAGACGATCCCAGGTGATATCGGCGGCCCCGGCTTGCATGGCGAAGCCGAAGCCTAAGGCTGCGGCCACCCCTACAAGTTGAGTCTTCCATCGTTTCATATGTCTCTCCAGATCGATTGATATTGGAACTG
>SHXO01000020.1 GCA_009693245.1 Betaproteobacteria bacterium
ACTTCGCGGTCAATTTCCGTCGTGGCCTTCTCTTGCTCATGGTCTTGCTCCTCTTGGTTGGAAGCAAGGCTATCAATTATCCGCGTGTCCGAAAATCCGAAGCCCTCTCCACCGTAGCGGTTCTCAAGGTCAGGGAGGCTGTTTTGCATGTGGTGTGCAGTTGCCTGAACGTCACCGATGCCCAGATCATCTCTGGGCTTACCAAGCTCACCGGCACCTGTGAGGAGCGAGTGAAAAGCCTGCAAGGCACTTTGCGTTGCGGCACGAATTGCGGTTCCTGCTTACTCGAAGTCCGGCGGATCGTGGAAGACCCAATTTCCCAACCCATGGCGGCCTGATTCTGGATCAGAACGACGATTAACCACGAGGGACACGAAGTAACGCGAAGGAAATACATGGAATTCGGGTAAGCGCGAGGAACACCCATTTAGCCAAATTGGATCCGGACGGAGGTTCTTGACTTCCTTCGTGTGCAGTGGTTTTTCTAAGGTCCTATACGCAGTGCCCATGGCGCTGGCAGAATCGCGGTTCTTTCTCTTGGAACCGATAATCATGGACACCCGATCCCCGCCCGTGGTGGCGTTTTTGGAGAGCCGGGCGGGCGAGCAGATGGGCAAGCTCATCACTCGCCTGGGTGCCGTTGCCTTGCACGCGCCCGCAATGGCTGAGCAACCCGACATTGACCTCGCTCAACTACGCACATGGATCGATCGATGGGAAAAGGCCGGCAACCCCTTGGTGATTTTTCAAACAGGGGTGGGGGTAGAGGCGCTCTTTAGCGCGTTCGAGGAATTGGATCTTGTCCCCGCATTTCGAACACTCCTGGAGCGCTCCACGATTACCGTGCGCGGGCCGAAGCCAACCGCCGCGTTGCGCAAACGCCAGATCCGCATCGACCTGAGTGCCCCAACGCCCTTCACCAGCGAGACGTTGCTGCAAGCTCTGGCAAAGACCGAGCTGAGCGGGCGAGAAGTCTACGTCCAACGCCACGGCGGGCAAAATCCGGAATTGATGGAAGCCCTTCAGAGCCAGGGCGCGAAGGTGATGGAGATCACTGCCTACCGGTGGAGTGTGCCGGAAGACACCGAGCCCTTGGACCGTTTGCTAGACGCTTTGGCTAGGGGCGAAGTGGGCACCCTGGTCTTTACCAGCGCCAGCCAGATTCAGAATTTGATCGCCTATGCGCAAACCAAGTGCCAACGGGAAATGTGTGTTGGCGCGATCAACCACGCCAGCGTGCTGTCAGTCGGCCCAGTGTGTTCGAATGCGTTAAGGCAATGCGGCATCGTAGTTGCCGGCGAAGCATCGCCTCCTAAATTGGGGCCGTTGATGGAATTGCTGAAAGGTAATTTGCGCGGGCGCGGGCTACTTTCGCCAGCTGTTGGCTCCTAGGAGTCCGGAATTGGCATGGGGATGTGGAATTCCATGCCTTCGATGGAGGGAGTACAATCTGGCTAGTCTAGACAGAATTTTCAGAGGTAACACATGGGCGATCGCTGGCAGTTGCAAGATGCCAAGAACCGGCTGAGCGAACTGGTACGCAAGGCACGAGAAGACGGGCCGCAGGTGATCACCGTTCATGGCACGGATGCCGTTGTCGTCGTGGACGCGGGCCAATTTCGTAAGCTCAGCCCGCGCAAGGGCACGCTGGTTGAATTTTTCCGCCGTTCGCCACTCGTGGGTATCGAACTCGATATCACGCGAAGCCAAGATACCGGAAGGCCAGTTAAGTTATGAGCCACTTACTCGATACGTGCGTCATCTCTGAATTGGTCAAGCCCGAGCCCAATGAAGCTGTGCTTCGATGGTTATCCGAGCAGGACGAAGGCCGGCTTTTCTTGAGCGTTCTGACCATGGGTGAGTTGGAAAGAGGGATCGCAAAACTCACTGCCTCCCGCAAGAAGGCCAGTTTGGGAAAGTGGGTGAGGAGAGAGCTTGCACGGCGATTTGAAGACCGGATCTTGCCTATCGATCTGCCTGTCGCGCAACATTGGGGGATGATCGCAGGTTCGTCCGAGCGCACGGGCCAACCACTTCCGGTGATTGACAGTCTCATATCCGCAACGGCTATGGCCCATGGATTTATCGTGGTTTCGCGGAACGAGGCTGATTTCAAACGCTGCGGCGCAGAATGCGTGAACCCGTGGCGGGCATCGTGATCCCTTTACTCGCTTAACTCCGTAAGCAACGCTTTTGCATCCTTCAAATCCTTGGTGCCGAAGCCCTCGGTGAACCAGTCGTAGACTGGCTTCAACAGAGCGAGCCGGGGCGTTCGACTTGCGCGCTCTGCTCGTCGATCAGTTGAAGGGCATTGTGGAGGTCGCCTGAGTCAGTCATACGAGAGAGGGTTGAGGACACGCCAGGACCGGCCGGCACCTCCCCCAGGGACATCGCCTCACCGGCGGGTGCGGAGTCGGCGGTGTCCTTCCGTACCGTGGCCGCCTTGAGCAATTTCTTGCGATGCGCGAGGGAAACCGCTAGTTCATGGAGTTCCTCCGCGCTCAGGAGGCGCAATGCATCGAGACCGACGTCGTTCTCGGCGAAGATCCGCGCATATTGCTTGAGGCCCAGGCCGTCCAGCCAAATAGACAAGGGATCGTCCATTCTTCTCGATCGCGAGAATTGGAGATGAGAGATAGTACGCTCGCGCGGCGAGGGCCCGCACTTGGGCGAAAGAATCGTGGAACCGGCACCGGCCCGCGGCTCGGGCGATAATCGCGGAATGCTTACCGCCATGCAAGACGACACCTTTCGCCTCCTTAGAGAAAGTGTTCGCCGGTTTGTCGAGAAGGAGATCGTTCCCAACGCCCGTGCCTGGGAGGCCCAGGGCTTCGTGCCGCGCGAGGTGCTGCGAGCCATGGGTAAGCTCGGTTTCCTGGGATTGCGCTACCCAGAGGAGTTTGGCGGCGGCGCCATGGACGCACGCGCGACCGCGTTGCTGGCCGAGGAACTTGGCCGCTCTACCTTCGGCGGCTTCGCCATCACGGTGCTCGTGCATACGGACATGGCCTCACCGCACTTGATGAACGCAGGCTCGCCGGAACAAATTGGCAAGTACATGCCGGGCATCGTCTCCGGTGACCTCATCACCGCCGTGGCCGTGACCGAGCCGGGAGCAGGCTCCGACGTGAAGAGCATCCGTACCACCGCGCGCCGCGATGGCGGGGATTGGGTCCTGAATGGTTCGAAAATGTTCATCACCAACGGCGCGGAGGGCAACCTCGTCTTCGTTGCCGCGAAGACGGACCCGGCGTTGGGCTCGAAGGGCGTTTCGATGTTCATCGTCGAGAAGGGGACGAAGGGTTTTTCCACCGGGCGGCGGCTGCAGAAGATGGGTTGGCGCTCGTCGGATACCGCGGAACTTGTGTTCGACGGCTGCCGCGTGCCCGCGGAGAATCTGCTTGGCGAGGAGAACCGCGGCTTCTACGCGATCATGAAAAATTTCCAGAACGAACGCATCGCCATCGCCGCCATGACCATGGGCGAGGCCGCGCGCGCCATCGAATTGACGCTCGATTACGTGCGAACGCGCCAGGCCTTCGGCGCACCCTTGTGGGAGAAGCAAACGATCCGGCAGCGGCTTTCCATGCTTGCCGCGAAAGTCGAAGCCGGCCGCCAGCTCGTGCTTCACGCCGCCTCGCTGGACGCGAGCGGCCACGACTGCGTGAAGGAAGTTTCCATGGCCAAGGCCTTCTGCGCCGAAACGCTGAACGAGGTCGTCTACGACTGCCTGCAGTTCCACGGCGGCTTCGGCTTCATCGAGGAATCCGCCATCGAGCGCATGTACCGCGACGCGCGCGTCCAGACCATCGGCGGAGGGGCCACCGAGGTGATGCTGGAAGAAATCGCGAAACGGCTCTAATCCGTATTTTCCGCTCTCCAAATTCAACACGAGTCCATGGCCTACAGTTCAATGAATGCATTTCTTTCGCCCCGTAGCGTGGCGATCGTGGGCGCGGGCGACCGGCCATCGAGTTCAGGCGGGGCGGTGCTACACAACCTGGTGAAATCGGGATTCGGCGGGCGCATAGTGCCGGTCAATCCGAAAGGTGGAGAGTTGTTGGGGTTGCCCGTTGCGCGGTCGGTGAAGGACGTGGAACCCGCCGCGGATTTGGTGGTGATCGTGGTGCGGCCCGATCTGATTCTGGATGTGGTGAAGGAGGCGGCAGCCAGCGGCCATGGGAATCTTCTGATTCTCCCCGGCGGATTCGCGGAAGGCGCGGAGGAGGGCAGGGCGCGAGACGTTCAATTGCGTTCGCTGGCCCATACCCACGGACTCGCCATAGGTGGCCCTAACAGCGCGGGGACCATCAATTTGCTCGATAAGCGCGCCCCCTTCGCGGCTACGTTTTTCCGCGATCTTCCCCGCGGCGGCAATGTTGGACTGGTGTCGCAGTCGGGGGCCATTGCCGAGGAACTCATCGGCGCCAGTAACCGGTTCCACGTGCCGCTCGGGGCAGTGGTGTCGGTGGGCAATGCCATGCACTTCGGGCTCACTGAGTACATGGAGGCGCTGGGTGAGAACGAGCGTTGCGAGGCCATCTTGCTCTATGGTGAATCCTTCGGTGATGCGGAACTATTTTCCCGCGTTGCGCGTGAGGTAGCGAGGAAGAAGCCCATCATTGCTTTGATGGGCGGGCGCACCCCGGCGGGTGTGGCGGCGGCATTTCGCCACACGGGATCGCAAGCCATGCCGCAGGCGCTAGCGGACGAATTTTGCCGGCAGGCGGGCATGGTGCGCGTGAAGAACCTGCGCGATTTGATGTTGGCTGGCAAGGCGTTCGGGCGCTACCCGCGCGGCATCGGAAAACGCGTTCTCGTGTTGTCCAATTCGGGCGGGCCCGGCGTGTTGTGCGCGGACGAGGCGGAAACGCGCGGGTTGCTTCTGCCAGATTTGCCGAAGGCCTTGGAGGAGCGATTGCGTAGTTTTTTGCCACCGGAAGCCAGCGTGGCCAATCCCATCGATTTGCTAGCGGATGCGCGCGATGAACGATTCGGCGCAACCTTGGAAGCGGTGTTGCAAACGGCTACCGGCCACTTCGACGCTATTCTGATGATCCACGTGATTCCCTTCATGGTGGATGCCGCGGCGGTGGTGGAGCGCTTGGTCAATGTGGGGAGAGGCGCAAAGATTCCCATCATGCATTCGATGATGGGGACCTTGGAGGACAAGGAAGCCTGGTTCGCCAAGCTGGAGGCGGCCGGTATTCCAATGTTCGATAACGTGGAAGACATGGCGGCCGCGGCGGGGTTGCTCGCGAGCCGCGCAAGGAGGCAAGCATGAAACTCCATGGCTACTTTCGCAGTTCGGCGGCTTACAGGGTGCGCATTGCCTTGGCGATCAAGGGCCTGCCCTACGAGTACAAGAGCATCCATCTCATGAAGGGGGAACAGTATCTGCAGGAGTTCAGCGCCATCAGCCCGCAGAATCTGGTGCCGGTGCTGGAAGACGAGGGAGCGCTTCTCTACCAATCGCTCGCCATCATGCAGTACTTGGACGAAACCCATCCCAATCCCCCGTTGCTGCCCAAAGCTCCGGCGGAGCGCAATCGCGTGCGCTCGCTCGCACTCATTTGCGCTTGCGAGATCCATCCGCTCAACAATCCGCGCGTGCTCAAATATCTGACGGAACAGTTTGGTGTGAGCGAAGAGCAGAAGAACCAGTGGTACGCCCATTGGGTGCAGACAGGATTTCGCGCTCTGGAGAAGCGTTTGGCCACGGAGACGTACACGGGCAAGTTTTGTCACGGCGACAGCGCGGGTTTTGCCGATTGCGTGTTGGTTCCCCAGGTGGCGAACGCGGTGCGATTCAAGGTGGACATATCCGCCTTCCCGACGATTCTTCGCATCAATGAAGAATGTTTGAAGCTCGAGCCGTTTCGGCAGGCCATGCCAGAGAACCAGCCCGACGCGAGTTGATGCGGTTTCTCCTTCCATGGTTGGCGCTGGCCCTTGCCGGTTGTGTGCCGGCGCCCTTTTCCCGGCATCTGAGCGAGCGGGCGGACGCTCAGGTGCGAGAGTGCGCGCAGCTCTTTCGGCAAGTGGATACCATGGTGGAAAAAGCGGGCGTGAGGGACGGTGGCGAGGCCAGGATCAAGGGCTACCCCTATCTGCGAACGACGCGATTTCTCGCCTCCTTCATCGACAAGGCGGCCAAAGACCCGGAGAAAATGCAGTGGGTGGCTGCGCTTCGCCAGACCGATCTGAAGGCGCGGCACTATGAACTCATGAACGTCACCGGGCCAGGCGATGGGGCGCAGGTGCTCAAACGTTTGGACCAGTGCGGGGAATTGTTGGCTAAGGCTGACGCGGCAAACGATGTGGAATACGGCAACCTCAAGCGTGCGGTGGTTGTGCCGTCCGACTACCGAACATGGAAGCGAGCAATCGGGTTCTACGCCCTCACGAGAATTCCCTTTGCCTCGGGAGTGCGCGATTATCAACGCGACACGGAGAATATTTTTGGGACTGCCATCGAGAATCTCAAGGTGGAAGGAAAGCTGGTGCGCTACGGACCCGCCGCGGACGGGGCGCATGAAATTTCCGCCGGGTTACCTACCTACCCCGCGCCAGCACGTTCGGCGCGAGAGTTGGCGCGTTTATTCGAACGCAATGCACCTATTTTCGAGGTGGACGAGGCGGGAGATTTCGATCGCATCGGCGCACTCGCGTGGGGGCCCAAGGACCGCGTGGCGGCCGATGCGAACTCGCCCACGGTCTATCATCGCGCGGCGTATACGCGCTACCAGGACCGCGTGTTGCTGCAACTGGTGTACAGCGTGTGGTTTCCCGCGCGGCCCAAGACGGGTTCTTTCGATCTGCTCGGCGGACATCTGGACGGTGTGATCTGGCGGGTGACGCTGGATGAGCAGGACCGCCCGCTGGTTTTCGACAGCATTCATCAATGCGGCTGTTATCACCAGTTTTTCCCCACGCCGCGGGCTCGCCTCAAGCCTAAACCAGGTGGCTTGGATGAGTACGCCTTCGTGCCGCAAAAGCTCCCTTCCATCGGAGCGAAAGAACGGGTCGTCCTACGCATCGCTTCCCGTACGCACTATATTCAGCGCATTTCGCTCGTGGCGGATGACTCGCCCGTGGAGAGGACCTATACCTTCACCGATGACGACGATCTTCGGTCTTTACCCATGAATGGGAAGCGCCGCGGTGTTTTTCGGCCCGATGGCATCGTCCCAGGGAGCGAGCGCGGCGAGCGCTTCTTTTTCTGGCCCATGGGAGTCCCCAATGCAGGTGCCATGCGCCAGTACGGGCGCCACGCCACCGCTTTCGTGGGCAAGCGGCATTTCGATGACCCCGGTCTGGCCGAGCGTTATTTCGCCATGGGTGACGAATGAGAATCTGCGTGTTCTGTGGCGCGAATGCGGGGGCTCGCCCGGTATTCGCCGAGGCAACCAAGGAGCTGGGAGCCCTCATCGCCCGCCGTGGCATGGGCGTGGTCTACGGTGGAGGAAACGTGGGGCTCATGGGTATCCTGGCCGGCGCCGCCTTGGAGGCCGGGGGCGAAGTGATTGGCGTGATTCCCAAGCGTTTGGTCGATCGCGAACTTGCGCATACTGGCGTGAGCGCGCTCCACATCGTGCCCACCATGCATGAGCGAAAGGCGCTCATGGCCGATCTTTCCGATGCATTCATCGCCTTACCTGGCGGGTTCGGTACCCTGGACGAGATTTTCGAGATCCTTACCTGGGCCCAAATGGGTATTCACTCCAAACCCTGCGGCGTACTAAACGTGGATGGTTTTTTCGATAGCCTAATGGCATTTCTGGACCGCGCGGTGGAAGAGGGCTTATTGCAACTCCGGAACCGGAATTTGTTCGCGATAGCTAGCGACCCTGGCGAACTTATCCGCATGCTGGACATCCGAGCTTCACATCGGACCGAAGAAGTGAAAGATGTGCGTTAGCCAGCGTACGCTCAAGCTTTCCTCTAGAATCCGTGCTCGATACCCCTGGGCTCCTAGGGTCCGCGCGTCATCCATTCCAATTATGACAAATTCATGAAGAATCTAGCCCATCTATACATCGTCCTCCTGCTTTCGCTCGCCTCCATTCAGGTGGCCACCGCGGAAGGCGATCCAAAACCCACTTACCAGCGCGAAGCCGCGATGCAAAAGTACAAGGGATGCAAGTACACGGATGAGATGGGCAAGCATTTGTACGAATGCGTCAAGAAGAATGGCGGCTTCGGTACCCATTGGTGCTTTGATGAGTCCTTGGAAACGTTCTGCCCCAAACCTAGCGCCGCTGCGCCGTCCACCGTCACGCCCAGTTCACAATAGACATCTACACTTGAGTACCAGACCCTACGTTAAGCAAAAGGCCGCAAGACGGCCTTTTGCTTTTGGGGCAAGACTTGTTAGCCCTTCGCGCCAAATTGGAGTAGGATTTTCCTGCTTGGAGGCGGGGAAAGTCATCGTGAGGGGGAGATGATGGATTTGTTTCGGCGCTTTGTGTTGTATACCCAGTCCTGCATGGACCATCCTTTGGGCTATCCCGATTGCAACCAGCTGTGGGGCGGGGTGTTCATGCTTGTCCTTTGCGTGGCCGGGATACTCGCCATCAAGCTTATTTACCGCAACTTCGTGGGCTGGCGTGCCGAGCAGCGTGCGATCCAGGAAATCATCGAGGGAAAGCGCGTAGCCTCGCCCGAGGTGATGGAGCAGTTCAAGTGGAAGGGTGACAAAGCGCTGGAATCGGGCTTGTCTTACGAGGAAATGATAGCCAGGGCGAAGGAAGAAACCGCCAAGCGCAAGGACGCCTACCAGTAGTAGGACCTACCCCGTGGCTGCGTTCGCGGTGCCCAGGATCGCGGCGCGAATCTGGTGGGGTTTGGGCAATGCTCCTGGGGCGATGCTCACATAGCGGACGCCCAGTTTAGCGAACAATTCGGTGCGCCTTTCGATCTGCGCGGCGTTTCGCTCATCGGCGATATCGGTCAGCACCACCGGTTGGAAGTCTCGGACGCAGATTAGAAAGTCCACTCGTTGCGCCAACTCCTGAGCAGGTAAGCCATCGAGAAAATCCGCGAGCCGGGCGTTGTGAAAAAGATAATGGTCCGCCAGCGTGGTTTTCAACAATAAAAAAAGCAGCCGTCTGGGACCCTCGGCGGCCGGCCTCAGGGCCGGATTGGAAATATCGATTCCGAGTGTGTGTTCGGGGGCCGGATCCGCGACCGCAAGGGCGGCTCTTGCCGTTTGGGCGCGGTAGTTCGCCATGAACTTTTCCATTTCGTTGGGGCCATCGCGCCGGGCCTTCTTCATACCAGCCACGACCAAGCCGCCGCTCTTGCGCCCCAGTAATTCATTGCGGTAACGATTCAGTCCATAGATCAAGCCACAGATGATTCCAATGGCCACTAATAGCTTTACAAGAAACATATTGTTGCCCTCCGGATGCAATCCGAAGGCAGTTTTTATGCCCTAGCTATTCCGGGGCTCCTTGTGGCACCACGCTTAGGAGATCGATCTCGAACACGAGCGTGGAGTTCGGCGGCACGCCCGCCGGTGCGGCGTGCTTGTGACCGTCGTAACCCAGTTTGGCGGGAATGAGCACGTAGCGTTTGCCTCCCACGCGCATCCCCGCCATTCCCTTTTCGACCCCGGCGATGGCACGCCGCAAGCCATAGACCCAGGTGACAGTCTCACCGCGTGCCCTGGAGTCCCCGAACTGGGAGCCCTTGAACTCGGCGGCAGTTTCATCGTAAACCCAAGCAGAAAAATGCATGACGGCGAAGGCATTGCGCTTCAAGCTAGCTCCCGTACCGACTTCGATATCCTTGAACTCCACATCCGTGGGCGGAGCGGCACGTATTGAGGAGATGATGAGCGCGAGCAAAACCGCTACACATACTGAGATCAAGGATTTCATCGAGAATTTCCGGCGGAAGTTGGCCGGCAATTCTAAGGGCAAACGACAGGAATTCCCCGCGACAGACGAATTTCCAGCGGCGAGACTTCCGCCTGGTAGGCCAAGGCTTCGACCCCTTGGGCAATAGCTTCGCGCAGGGTTGTGCCGTAAACGGGGTCGATCGCATCGGCGGGGCGAACCTCGGTCACATCACCGCGTTGCACGCAAAATACGAGAACGGCACGGTTGCCGCGCCGCACTTCCAACATGAGTTCTCGCAGGTGTTTTGATGCGCGTTCGCTCACGGCATCGGGAAATAACGCTATGCCGTTGGAGACCGCGGCTGTGACGTTCTTGACTTCCGTGTAGCAAGGCACCTGGTTAACGCCCTGCAATAGAAAATCTATGCGGCTATTTTCCGTGCCGTAGCGCACTTCCCGGGAAACGGAGTCGTAGCCTTGCAAGGGCACGATGACTCTGTTTTGAATGGCCTCTTCCACCAAGCGGTTGGCGATTAGGGTATTGATACCGACGATTGTCTTTGGCGTGGGCTCCACCAACTCCCAGGTGTGGGCGTACTTGCGCGTGGGAGAACTACTGTGG
Organism: Betaproteobacteria bacterium; assembly: GCA_009693245.1. Taxonomy (NCBI): domain Bacteria; kingdom Pseudomonadati; phylum Pseudomonadota; class Betaproteobacteria; species Betaproteobacteria bacterium. The sequence goes on from SHXO01000020.1 coordinate 10,467, forward strand.
CTCAACCAAATAGGCGATCCTGGCGTTGCGCATCCCATCAGGGAACCGGTATTGGGGCATAGGGCGGTAAGGGTATCGCCATTGGTGAGTACAACATCGGTGAGGAAACGCTTGTAGCGCTTCACCAGACGTGCTGGGATGAGCGGCGCGTCAAACTTCATGGGAAATACTCTTGAAAGGGCTGTGCTCCTTCAGTTCGTTCACGTATTGCCCAATGCCGGTGGTTTCTTGTTGCAGGTAGCGCTCGATGGCTTGCGAAAACCCGGGGTTTGCGATCCAGTGGGCGGAATGGGTTTCCACCGGCAATAGACCACGGGATAGCTTGTGCTCGCCTTGCGCACCCCCTTCGAAGACCTGCAGCCTTTCCTGGATGCAAAACTCAATGGCTTGGTAGTAGCAGGTCTCGAAATGCAGGCCGGGTATGCGCACGTTGCTTCCCCAATAGCGGCCATAGAGGCTGTGCCCGTCGTGGATGTTTAGGGCGCAGGCGGCGGGCTCGTCATCCAGCATGGCAATCACTAGGAGCAGATTCTCCGGCATGCACCGCGCGAGCCGGGTAAAAAAATCACGATTCAGATAAGGCGAGGATCCGTGTTCCCGGTAAGTGTTGAAATAGCACCGGCAAAAAAACCCCCAATGCGCTTCACTAGCGGTCAAGCCGTTGAACCAGCGGTAGGTGACACCTGCCTCGCGCACACGCCGGCGCTCCTGCTTGATCTTCTTGCGTTTGTCGTGATTCATGCCGGCAAGGAACTGATCGAAACTCTGGTAGCCCGCATTGCGCCAATGAAACTGCACCGTGGTACGCAACATCAGCCCCGCTTGTGCCAACTCATGAGCGACGTTCTCCGGCGGAAATAAGACATGCAGGGACGACACGCGCGATTCTTTTGCGAAGGCAAGCGCGGCCTTCAGCAACTGTCCGCGCAGTTCAGGCGTAGTGGCCAATAAGCGGTGCCCGGTGACGGGCGTGAAGGGCACCGCGCACAGCAGCTTGGGGTAGTAGGGCAGGCCATGCTCGTTATAAGCGCGCGCCCAAGCCCAGTCAAAAACGAATTCGCCATAGCTGTGTGTCTTCAGATAAAGGGGCATGGCGGCGGCCAGGCGGTGCCCGTCCCAAAGAGTGATGTAGCGAGGGGCCCATCCCGTGTCGCGGGACACACACCCAGTGTCTTCTAGCGCATGGAGGAACGCATGGCGCAAGAAAGGTTGGCTGCCCGCGAGGGCGTCCCAATCTTGGGGCCGAACGGCTTCGAGGGAATGCAGAATGCGAGTGGCCAGCATGCGGCTATACTAGCCGCGTTCCGCTACTGGCGCGGAACCCACGTGGAAACAAAGGAGCGGAAATGAAAAAGGTCGAGGCGGTAATCAAGCCCTTCAAGTTAGACGAAGTACGCGAAGCCCTGTCCGAGTTAGGCGTGACGGGATTGACGGTCACCGAGGTAAAAGGCTTCGGCCGCCAGAAAGGGCATACGGAGCTGTATCGCGGCGCCGAGTACGTGGTGGACTTTCTGCCCAAGGTTAAGGTGGAGGTGGTGGTGGCGGATACGCTGGTGGATAGGGCCATCGAATCCATCGTCAAGGCGGCCCGCACGGGTAAGATCGGCGACGGGAAAATATTCGTGACCACGGTCGAGCAAGTCATTCGCATACGAACGGGAGAGACGGACGAGGCCGCCGTATAACGCAGTGCTTCAAATGCCAGAATCGCGTGCGCTGGCCGGACGTTTGCCGGCCTTCAGTAGTACGATTACCGCGCCGGAGCCCCCATCCGCGGGGCCCGCCTCGATGTAGGCCAGCACTTCATCGCGCTGTACCAGCCAGCCCGCCACCCGGCCCTTGAGAACCGGTTGTCCATTGGGCGAGCGCATGCCCTTGCCGTGAATGATGGTGACGCAACGCAGTCCCCGGCGCACGCAACCCGACAGAAAACTCGCTAGCAACGGGCGTGCTTCCTCGGTGCGCAGGCTATGTAAATCAAGCCGGTCTTGGATGGACCATTGGCCCGCGCGTAACTTGCGCAAGGTTTGCCGAGGAATGCCATCGCGCAAATAGGCGAGTCCTTCGCCCACGTCTAGCGCCGAATCGGCGGTGAAGGCTTCGCTCAAGCTGTCCTTCATGACCTGGGCTTCGTCGCGCAGGCGTTGCCTCGGTACGGGCGCTGGGCGCGGCTTGGGTGGTGCCACGCTCTTGCGCTTGTGCATGGGATGCACGTCCTTCACCGCATCGCGGAAAAGGCTCGCGGCATCCTCGCCAGCTTTCGCGCCCCGCTTGTCCATGGCGGCTAGGCGTGGTCGTCGAGATAACGCTCTGCGTCCAGTGCCGCCATGCAACCGGTCCCCGCGCTCGTCACCGCCTGGCGGTAGATATGGTCTTGTACATCCCCGGCGGCAAACACACCGGGAATGCTGGTGGCGGTGAAATTTCCCGCGCGCCCGCATTGGGTGACGATATAGCCACCTTCCATCTGTAGCTGGCCTTCGAATAACTGCGTGTTCGGCGTATGACCGATGGCGATAAACACGCCTTGCAGCGATCGCTCCTGGGTGGCGCCACTCTGGGCATTCTTGATGCGAACGCCAGTGACGCCGGTCTTGTCGCCCAGTACTTCGTCCAAGGTGTGATTCCATTCGATGCGAACGTTGCCGCCGCGCGACTTATCCATTAAACGATCAATCATGATTTTTTCCGCGCGGAACTTGTCGCGGCGGTGCACGACTGTCACCGTCTTGGCGATATTGGCGATATAAAGCGCCTCCTCCACCGCCGTATTTCCTCCGCCGATGACCGCCACGTCTTGGCCCCGGTAGAAAAAACCGTCGCAAGTCGCACAAGCCGAAACGCCTTTGCCCATGAATTTCTCTTCCGAAGGCAGGCCCAGGTATTTGGCCGATGCTCCGGTGGCGATAATGAGGGCGTCGCAAGTGTAGGCTGCTTGGTCGCCGGTAAGAGTTAAAGGTCTCTCGCCGAGCTTGGCAGTATGAATGTGATCGAAGACGATCTCGGTATCGAAGCGTTGCGCGTGCTTGCGGAAGCGCTCCATCAGCTCCGGGCCTTGAACGCCGCCGGCATCGGCTGGCCAATTGTCCACGTCGGTGGTGGTCATCAACTGGCCGCCCTGGGCCATGCCGGTGATGAGCACGGGTTTCAGATTGGCGCGGGCCGCATAAACGGCGGCGGAGTAACCGGCGGGGCCTGAGCCAAGGATCAGGAGCCTGGCGTGTTTCTTAGTCATTTTGTTGGTTTAGTGCGAAAACAGGGAATATAGGGGTTGAAGGGATTTGGGACAACCCCGAATGCCGGTCAAATGCTATCCATTGTCGTGCCTAGAGGTCATGGTATATCTGCCCCATCGCGGTAAGCCGTCGAAAGAAGGCCCGGATCGCTATAATGCCGGATGCATGGTAAATCCCGCGAGCATGATCTTCAACCGAGGTAACACCAAGCGAGCGTCCCTGGCTCGCCGGCCTCATCCGCCCAAGCTCGCACGCCTTGTGGCCGAATCCTGGTGGTTACTTCTCGTGGCAGTGGCGGTGTATCTGCTGCTCGTGCTGTTCTCCTACTCCAAGGGCGATCCTGGCTGGTCCCATAGTGTCGCGGTGGGGCGGGTGCACAACTACGGCGGGCGCGTGGGTGCTTGGATTGCCGATATGCTGCTTTATTTGTTCGGGGTGTCGGCCTATTGGTGGGCGGCGGGCTGCTTGTTCGTGACTTATTGGGGGTACCGGCGCTTGAGCGATGCAAGCGGCGAAGAGCGCTTTCCCTTAATCCCCGCCGCTGGGCTGCTCCTGCTCACCCTTTCGAGCGCTAGTTTCGAGGCGCTACGCTTGCATAGCTTGAAAGTGATTTTGCCCCTGGCACCCGGAGGCGTGCTGGGTATGGCGCTCTCCGGAAGTTTGTCGCAGTGGTTCGGCTTTGCCGGTTGTAGCGTGACCTTGATCATTCTGATGGGAATAGGTTTCAGTTTGCTCACGGGATTGTCGTGGCTTACCATTTTCGAGAAAGTGGGCGAATACCTGGAGCGGTTTTGGTTCGCTAGCGTGGAGCGCTGGCGGGACTGGCAGGACTGGCGCATTGGCGAGGCGGCGGCGCAGCGGCGCGAAGAAGTCGTGGCGGAGGACAAGAAGCACTTGGAAGTGCGCGAACCGTTGCGCATCGAAGTACCGCAGATGGCCATCCAGAAATCCGACCGGGTGGTGAAGGAGAAGCAGCGCCCGCTGTTCGAGGAATTGCCCGATTCTCCGTTGCCGCCTTTACATCTTCTAGATGAGCCACCGGCCACCGTGGAAGTGATGTCGGCCGAGACGCTGGAGTACACGTCGCGTTCCATCGAAAAGAAGTTGCTGGACTTCGGTGTGGAAGTCAAAGTGGTAGCTGCCTACCCTGGGCCGGTGGTCACGCGCTACGAGGTGGAGCCCGCGGTGGGCGTGAAGGGAAGCCAGATCACCAACCTTAGCCGCGATTTGGCGCGTGCGCTTTCCGTGAGCAGCATTCGGGTGGTGGAAAACATTCCCGGTAAGAGCTGCATGGGCATGGAGATTCCCAATCCCAAACGGCAGATCGTGCGGCTCTCGGAAATTCTAAGTTCGAAAATCTATGCGGACAACGCGTCGGCCTTGATCCTGGCGCTAGGCAAGGACATCGCGGGCAAGCCCGTGGTTGCGGATCTCGCGCGCATGCCTCACTTGCTGGTGGCGGGTACCACGGGGTCCGGAAAATCGGTGGCTATTAACGCCATGATACTGAGCGTGCTCTACAAGGCGACGCCCAAGGAAGCGCGCTTGATCATGGTGGACCCCAAGATGCTGGAATTGTCCGTCTACGAGGGCGTGCCCCATCTGCTGGCGCCCGTGGTGACGGACATGAAGCAGGCGGGTCACGCGCTCACTTGGTGTATCGCCGAGATGGAACGCCGGTACAAATTACTCTCCACCTTGGGCGTGCGCAATCTGGCGGGTTACAACCAGAAGGTTCGCGACGCCGAAAAGGCGGGCCAGCCGTTGAAGGATCCCTTGGCGCTTAATCCCGAAGATCCGCCGCCTCTCACGGAGCTGCCCTTGATCGTCGTGGTGATCGACGAACTCGCCGATCTCATGATGGTAGTGGGCAAAAAGGTGGAAGAGCTGATCGCACGCTTGGCGCAAAAGGCGCGTGCCGCCGGTATTCACCTGTTGCTAGCGACCCAGAGGCCTTCCGTCGATGTGATCACTGGTTTGATCAAGGCCAACATCCCCGCGCGCATCGCCTTCCAAGTGGCGAGCAAGGTGGATTCGCGCACCATCCTAGACCAGGGTGGCGCCGATGCGTTATTGGGACAAGGCGACATGTTGTTCATGTCGCAGGGTAGCCGCGAACCCGAACGGGTGCACGGCGCGTTTATCGCCGATGATGAAGTGCATCGCGTGGTGGAATGGTTGAAAGCGCGTGGCCAGCCGCAGTACATCGAGTCCATTCTCAATGGCGCGGAGGAAGCCGAAGAGGGCGTGGAGGGAGAAGAAGGCGGCACCGCCGAGGCTGATCCGCTCTACGATCAAGCGGTGGAAATGGTCTTGCGCTCGCGCCGGGCATCCATTTCCCTGGTGCAGCGCCATCTGCGTATCGGGTACAACCGCGCGGCGCGATTGATCGAGCAGATGGAGCAAGCAGGCCTGGTTTCTTCCATGGCCACCAACGGCAACCGGGAAGTGTTGGTTCCCATACGAGAGTAGAGGCATGCAAGGAATATTTTTCGGTTTTGTCTTGAGTGTTTCTTCGGTGGTGTGCTTCGCCGGCAGCATCGAGAAATTACAAGCCTTCATCGGCGAAACCCAAAGCGCGAAAGCCAATTTCGCCCAGTCGCAGTTGGACAAGAAAGGCAAGAAAATCAGTTCCACCAGCGGCAAGCTGTCCTTTTCACGGCCTGGCAAATTCCGCTGGGAATACGAGAAACCGTATGAACAGACCATCGTCGGCGACGGCGTGAAGCTCTGGGTCTACGACAAGGATTTGAACCAGGTAACCGTCAAGAAAATGGACGGTGCGCTGGGCAATTCACCCGCTGCTCTGCTAGCGGGCAACAATGAGATCGAAGATTATTACCAGTTGAGCGCCAAGGGCATGAAGAACGGCCTGGATTGGTTGGAGGCCTTTCCGCGCGAGGAGAGCATGTTCCAGAAGGTGAGGATGGGATTCAACGGTAACACCCTGGAGGCCATGGAATTGTTCGATCATCTCGGGCAAGTCACCTCGATTCGTTTCACCAAGGTCGAGAGAAATCCAGTTCTGGCGAGCGGTGTGTTTTTCTTCAGTCCTCCCGCCGGTGCCGACGTCATTACCGAATAACGAGCCGGCAGCGGGCCGTTGAAAGACACCGGTCTGTTTTCACGCCGCGAGCCCGAAGCCCCGCTGGCCGAGGCCATGCGGCCCCAGCGCCTGGAAGACGTGCTCGGCCAGCAACACCTCGTGGGAGAAGGTAAGCCGCTTACGCTATGCGTGCGCTCTGGCAAACCGCACTCCTTGATCTTGTGGGGGCCGCCAGGGGTGGGCAAGACCACCATCGCGCGCTTGCTGGCGGGGGCCTTCGATGCCGAGTTCATCGCACTTTCGGCCGTGTTCTCTGGCGTCAAGGAAATCCGCGAAGCGGTGTCGCGAGCCGAAGAGTGCTTGCAAGCCCAGGGCCGGCGCACCATTTTGTTCGTGGACGAAGTGCACCGTTTCAACAAAGCGCAGCAAGATGCCTTCTTGCCCTTCGTGGAGCGCGGGCTCTTCACTTTCATCGGGGCCACCACGGAGAATCCGTCCTTCGAGGTCAACGGCGCGTTGCTGTCGCGCGCCTCGGTGTACGTTTTGGAACCGCTGAAAGCGGATGATCTTTCTTTACTCATCGACCGGGCGTGCGAAACCGTTTTGCAGGGCTTGGTCTTTACCGCCGAAGCACGAGAAGCTTTGATTGCCGCCGCCGATGGCGATGCGCGGCGCCAGCTAAATTTCCTGGATCAGGTGGCACTAGCGGCGAAGACGTCGGCCAAGTCCGAGGTGGATCTGGACTTCCTGGGAACCATTTTGTCCAAGGCTCTACGCCGCTTCGATAAAGGAGGCGACGCGTTCTACGATCAAATCTCTGCTTTGCATAAGTCCGTGCGCGGCTCCAATCCCGACGCCGCGCTATATTGGTTCTGCCGCATGTTGGACGGCGGGGCCGATCCGCGCTATCTGGGCCGCCGCATCGTGCGCATGGCCAGCGAGGAAATTGGATTGGCGGACCCGCGTGCGCTGCGTTTGACCTTGGATGCGTGCGAAACGTACGAACGCCTGGGTTCCCCCGAAGGAGAGCTGGCGCTGGCGCAAGCTTGTCTTTATCTTGCCTGCGCGCCCAAGAGCAATGCGGCCTACACCGCCTATAATCAAGGGCGCGAATTCGTGAGCAAGGATGCATCGCGCCCCGTCCCCGTGCATTTGCGCAACGCCCCCACTCGCCTCATGAAACAGATGGGCTTTGGTAAGGAGTATCGCTATGCCCATGATGAACCCGAGGGTTACGCGGCCGGGGAAAATTATTTCCCGGAAGGCATGAGTTCACCGCGCTTCTACCAGCCCAAGGAGCGTGGCCTCGAAGCAAAAATTGGAGAGCGTTTGCGATATTTGCGCGAACTCGACGACCAAGCACTCAAAGACAAGAAAACCTGACTTCTATTCATGCTTGATATTCAACTTCTTCGCGGCAGCCTCGATGCCGTCGTATCTAGCCTGGCAACTCGCGGATATAACTTCCCCGTGGCGGATTTTCAGCGCCTGGAGTCCGCGCGCAAGGTGACGCAAACGATGACGCAGGAGTTGCAGAACAAGCGCAACACATTTTCCAAGCAGATCGGTGAGACCAAGCGCAAAGGCGAAGATGCCGCGGCGCTCCAGGGCGAGGCCGCTGGCATGGGCGAGGAACAAAAGCGCTTGGAAGGGGAGTTGGAGCAAATTCAAGCGCGACTCTCGGCGTTGCTGGAAACCATACCGAACGTGCCGCATGCCTCCGTGCCCACGGGAAGTTCGGCGGAGCAAAACGTGGAAGTGCGAAGAACTGGAACGCCGCGCAGCTTCGCTTTCACGGTGAAGGATCATGTGGACGTGGGCGTTGGCCTGAAGCAATTGCATTTCGAAACGGCCACCAAAATATCCGGCGCACGCTTTTCATTGATGACGGGAGCGATGGCGCGATTGCATCGCGCCATCGCTCAGTTTATGTTGGATGTGCATACGTTGGAACATGGGTACACGGAAGTCTACGCACCCTACCTCGTGAACGCGGCTAGTATGCGCGGGACGGGGCAATTGCCCAAGTTCGAGGCGGATCTTTTCGGGGTTCCGCGCAGCGATGCCGAGAAACTCTATCTGATTCCCACCGCGGAAGTTCCCGTCACTAATATCGTGCGCGACGAGATTCTCGCGGCCGAACGCTTGCCACTGAAGTATGTGTGCCACTCGCCATGCTTTCGCAGCGAGGCGGGATCCTACGGCAAGGACACGCGCGGCATGATTCGCCAGCACCAATTCGATAAAGTGGAACTGGTGCAAATTGCCCGTCCCGAAAAATCCTACGAGGCCCACGAAGAACTGACCGCCCATGCGGAGACCATCTTGAAGAGATTGGAACTGCCTTACCGCACGGTGGTTCTATGCACCGGCGATATGGGGTTCTCCGCCGCGAAAACCTACGATCTGGAAGTCTGGTTACCGGGGCAGGGCGCCTACAGGGAAATTTCTTCTTGCAGTAATTTCGAAGCCTTCCAAGCGCGGCGCATGCAGGCGCGCTACCGAAACGAGAAAAATAAACCGGAGATGGTTCACACAATCAACGGTTCCGGTCTCGCCGTTGGCCGCACTTTGGTGGCCATTCTGGAAAACTACCAAGAGGCCGATGGCAGCGTGAGCGTCCCGAGTGCCTTGCAACCTTACATGGCGGGCTTGTCGCGGATTGCAGGGTCGGCTTAGCTGCGTCCGGGTGGGTTTTGTTGCGGCGTCAGAGAGTACCAGACACCAGGAAGATTTTGCCTCCAGCTGCCCGGAGAGCGCAGTTGCGGGGGAAGTTCGTAGCCAGGAGCATGGGGCGGTTGGAAACGGCCCAGTACATCGTAGTAATTGCGAATATTCTCGGTCAGGATCACGGCCTCGCCGCCGCGGGCAAATCCGTATTTGAGATTGACGTAATGCTCGGGTAGGGAGATGAGCGGGAGCGCCTTTTTTACATCCGCCCAAAGATTTGGATTAAGTTTCAGGCGTTGCGCCAGCACGCGCGCATCTTCGAGATGGCCCAAGCCCAGATTGTAGGCGGCTAAGGCGAGATAGGTGCGATCAGGTTCTTGAATACCATCCGACAAGCGGGTCTTCAAATCGGCGAAATAACGCGCCCCGCCCTCGATGCTTTGCTTGGGATCGAGCCGGTCCGAAATGCCCAAATGATCGGCAGTATCCTCCGTCAGCATCATGAGCCCGCGCACCCCCGTGGGCGATGTGGCGAGCGGATCCCAGTGGGATTCCTGAAAACCGATGGAGGCAATCAGCCGCCAGTCGAGTCCGGTGATTTCCGCGGCGCGCTGAAAGTGTGCCCGGTAGTGGGGCAACACGGATTGTATTTTCTCGATCAGATGCTCTATGTCCGCGGAGCCCATGCGTTGCAGATGGCCGTAGTACTGCTCCATCACGCGCTTGAGAGTGCCATCGCGGTCGATGCGGGTAAAGAAGGCGGCGGCTCGCAGATAAAGCTCTTGCTCCCCTTTTTTTGGAAATACCCAGACCAGGGGTTCTGGCTCTCCCAAGGCGAAGGCGCGCTCCAAATTTGGGAAAAAATTACGCGAGACATCCACGGCATGGGCGTCGGCGATCACGGCTTCAAGATGGCCGTCAGCCAAGCGGCCCAGGAGATCATGAATCTCTCCGGTCTCGGCCTCGGTCCAGCGCAGCGCGGGGAACAAGCGCTTGAGTTGTTTCATCAGGCTGGCGGCCCGCGATCCCTTGAGGACCGCGACGTCGCGCCCGATGAGATCTCGAATGGATTGAGGCTTGTGTCCATCCATGTTGTAGGCCACCACTTGCTGTACGCGCTGGTAGGCCGGTGTTAGGTCGAAATCGCCCCGCGTTTCGGGAGATGCCGCGAGTCCCGCGGCGGCGAAGTGGGCGTGATGATGACGCAATTTCGGAAGAATGCTGGATAGCGCGTACTGATCTAGGAAGCGAACTTTGACGCCCAACTCCCTTGCGAACATTTCCACCAAATCGTTCTCCACTCCGGAAAACTGCCCGGCGGGATTGACGTAGCGCGTGGTGGGCGACTGGCGCGTGAGTACCACCAGTTCGCCGTTAGCGTGGAACGGGGCAACAGGGCGTTCCGTTGGGCGGCCTGAATCGCATCCCAATGGAAGAAATATGAATAGGGCTAGCAGCTTACGCATGTGTTGTCCAACCGGTGTTGGGATTTTCCTCGCGTTGTCCGTTGTTGTGAACAAACTTATACAGGAGTTCGTGTCATGGGCCATATTCATTGAGCAAGAACAAGACCACGAGGCAGTATCATGACATTCACTCGCCCGATCAACGCACTTGAGCCGCGTCGGGTAAACTACCGTCACACGGAGAGGTGCCAGAGTGGCCGATCGGGGCAGACTCGAAATCTGTTGTACAGGGTGACTTGTACCGTGGGTTCGAATCCCACCCTCTCCGCCAGAATCGTTGAGCGCGTCTGGTCGCTTGGACTACCGGCGGCGATCAATACACTCACAGGAGGACGATTGGCTACCATAGCGGAACTCGCGAAATTCGGGCAATCCATTTGGTTGGACTTCATCGACCGGAATCTCCTTGCCAAGGGCGGACTCAAGCGCTTGGTGGATGCCGGGGTCACAGGGGTCACCACCAACCCGACGATATTCCACAAGGCGATCACGGCAAGCGCGGACTACGATGCTTCCATTGTGAGCGAGATTAACGCGAATCCGAGCATCGACGAATATGCATTGTTCGAGGCGCTCACCGCCGCCGATGTGCAATCGGCCGCCGACATCATGCGCCCAGTCTTCGACCGGACCGCGGGCGCCGATGGCTATGTCAGCATCGAAGTGGCGCCGGATTTAGCCTTCGACGCCCAAGGCACGATAAAGAGCGCTCGCCATCTGTGGAAGCGCGTCGCGCGGCCCAACGTGATGATCAAGGTGCCTGGGACCGCCGAGGGAGTCAAAGCCATCGAGCAACTCATCGCCGATGGCATCAACGTAAACGTCACGCTATTGTTCTCGGTCAAGCGCTACGAAGAAGTCGTGCGCGCTTGGGCGTTGGGGCTATCGCGCTGCGCCACGCCTCGCGAAGTGGCATCGGTCGCGTCCTTTTTTGTTAGCCGGGTGGACGGCAAGACCGACAAATTGCTGGATGGCATCCAGGGCGCGGCCAGCTTGTTAGGTAAGATTGCCATCGGCAACGCCAAACTCGCCTACGCGAAATTCGAGGAATTGATGAAGGATCCCGTCATTGCGGAACAACTCGCACGCGGGGCACGGCCGCAACGGCCTTTATGGGCGAGTACCAGTTCCAAGAATCCGAAGTACAGCGACGTTCTGTATGTGGAATCTCTCATCGGGCGCGATACGGTGAATACATTGCCCCCCGACACCTTGGCCGCTTTCCAGGATCATGGGGTCGCGGCAGATACCGTTACCAGTGGCATGGCCAACGTGCAAAGCGAAATGAGTTTGCTGAAGCAGCATGGGATAGATCTCGAAGGAATCACGCGCGCGCTCGAAACGGAAGGGGTGGCCTCCTTCAAGGACTCCTACGACAAGTTGCTACACGATCTCAAGCAAAAGCGGCTGGTCATGGCTAAAGGGCTTGCCGCCTGAAGTACTGTTCACGAAACGCCCTGTAGAGGATGCTCGAAGCCAAGGGGCTGGCCTGCATACGCGGCGAGAGGCTGTTGTTCCACGACTTGTCTTTTCGCGTGGGACCTGGATCGTTGCTCTGGATATCTGGTGGCAATGGATCTGGCAAGACCAGCCTGCTGCGCTTGTTATGCGGGCTTTCGCGCCCCGCGGCGGGCGCCGTGCTCTGGTTGGGGGCGGATACCAGCGAGGAGTGCGAGAATTTTCAAAGAGCACTCATCTACCAGGGGCATTTGAACGCGCTCAAGGACGACTTGGCGCCCGAGGAGAATTTGAGTTTTGCGTTGCACAAGGCGAGCGACCGGGCCGCTGTGTCGCATTGCCTGCGCGAGCATGGCTTGGGAGCCTGTTTGGGATTGCCGGTGCGCGTATTGTCTCAAGGGCAAAAGCGCAGAGTCGCGCTCGCCCGGTTATCCTTGGCGGGGGCGCGGCCGCTGTGGATTTTGGATGAGCCCTTCGCCGCGCTCGATACGGCGGCCAGCGTGTCGCTCGCCAATTTGATCGTCAAGCACGTGCGCCAGCAGGGGACGGTGTTGCTCACCAGCCACCAGGAGGTGGAGTTTGCGGACTTACCGCTTCAGCGCTTGCATTTGTCTGGCGAACCCGTCGTGCAACGAACGGGGCGATGAGTGCTTTCGCGGCGGTGCTGCGGCGGGATTTACTATTGGCCATGCGCCGCCGGGCGGATGTGCTGACGACGTTTTTTTTCTTCGTTATCGTGGTGAGTTTGTTTCCACTTGGCGTCGGGCCAGAGCCCAATACCTTGAGAACCATCGCCCCGGGGGTGATATGGGTGGCGGCGTTGCTCGCGTCCATGCTGTCCTTGGGCCGTTTATTCATGGCGGATTACGCCGATGGGACGCTGGAGCAAATTCTATTGACGCCGGCGCCGCTGGCGCTATTGGTGCTGGCCAAGGTGCTGGCTCATTGGTTAGTCGCGGAACTTCCTCTGGTATTGATAGCCCCAATGCTCGGGTTACAGTTCGATTTGCCCAGTGACGTGCTGTGGGTGCTGATGGGTTCGCTACTGTTGGGCACGCCTGCGTTGAGCTTGTTGGGCGCCATCGGGGCGGCCCTCACTTTGGGGGTGCGTGGTGCGGGAGCATTGCTATCCTTGCTGGTGTTGCCGTTATGCATTCCAGTGCTCATTTTCGGTGCGGGCGCGGCCACCGCGGTGGCCGCGGGGCAGAGCGCGCAGCCCCATCTTTCTTTTTTGGCGGGCTTTCTTTTGATTAGTTTGGTCCTCGCACCTCTGGGCGTATCGGCGGCCTTAAGGATCGCGGTGGAATAATGCACCGGCTCGTGATTCATGGACATCGTTGAACAACATCGTAGCGGATGGATCTGGCGTTATGCATCGCCTCGCAATTTCTATGTCCTGGCGGGGAAGATGGCACCGGCGTTGTTCGCGCTGGCGCTCCTCCTCGGGGGGGCCGGCTTGTACGTTGGATTTTTCGTGGCACCCACGGATTTTCAGCAAGGCGAGTCCTATCGCATCATTTTCATCCACGTGCCCGCGGCCTGGATGTCGATGTTCATCTATCTGGTCATGGCCTTCTGGTGTGCCGTGGGCTGGGTGTTCAACACACGGCTATCCTTCATGATGGCCAATGCCTTGGCGCCAACAGGCGCGCTGATGACGTTCATCGCCTTATGGACGGGGTCTCTTTGGGGGCGGCCTACTTGGGGCACTTGGTGGGCATGGGAAGCGCGCCTGACTTCGGAGTTGATCTTGTTGTTCTTGTATGCCGGGTTCATGTCGTTGCATGCAGCCATCGACGAAGTGCGCAAGGCCGATCGCGCCAGTGCATTGCTGGCACTGGTGGGCGTGATCAACGTGCCCATCATCTATTTTTCCGTCAAGTGGTGGAACACCTTGCACCAGGGTGCCTCCGTGAGTATCACCAAGGGATCGTCCATGGCGGCGGTAATGCTTTGGGGCATGCTCATCATGGCGCTGGCCTTTTGGGCATATAGCATCGCGGCGTCCTTGGTGCGGGTGAGGGCGGTGATATTGGAGCGCGAATCGAGCGCTTCGTGGATCAAGGAGGTAATCCCATGAACTGGGGAAGCGCACACGCATTTTTCGAGATGGGCGGATACGGTCTCTACGTTTGGGGCTCCTATCTTGTCACGGTGTTTGTTATCGCCGGCGAACTAGCGGCACTGCGCGGACGGCGCCGCGCCGCCCTGGCATTCGCCAAACGAGCACATGGGCAGGATAAGCCGTGAAATCCAGGCATAAACGCTTGGCATGGATCCTCACGGGGCTGGCGGTGCTCGCGGTGGGAGCAGGCTTCATCCTGCAGGCATTTCGCAGCAATCTCGTATTTTTCTACACGCCCACCCAAATCGTGGCTCGTGAGGCGCCCCGCGGACGCACCTTTCGGATCGGAGGGCTGGTGGAAGCCGGTAGCGTGCAGCGCCAGGCGGACGGAGTGACCGTGGGATTCGTGGTCACCGATACGATGCAACGCGTACCGGTACTCTACAAGGGCATACTTCCCGATCTGTTCAAGGAAGGCAAGGGTGTGGTGGCGCAAGGCCAGTTGGGAACCGATGGCCGCTTCACCGCCTCTGAAGTTCTGGCCAAACACGACGAAAATTACATGCCGCCTGAAGCCGCCGACGCATTGGAACGCGCCCGCAAGGCGCGCGCCACCAGCGAGAAATCGTTGTCGCCACCCTACACTGGATACACCAAACCATGATCCCCGAGATTGGTCACTTTTGCTTGATCCTCGCCCTATGCATTGCCATCGTGCAAGCCGTGGTGCCGCTAATCGGTGCCCATCGCGGTAATGCCACCTGGATGGCCTTGGCGCGCCCGTCTGCCCAGGGCCAATTCGTGTTTGTCGCCATTGCGTTCGCTTGCTTGGCCGCCTCCTTCCTGGGCAATGACTTTTCCGTGCTCAACGTGGCGTCCAACTCCAATTCCTTGCTGCCCGCTCCGTACAGATTTGCCGCCACCTGGGGCAGTCACGAAGGCTCTCTCCTTCTTTGGGTGTTGATGCTTGGCTTGTGGAGCGTGGCGGTAGGCGCCTTCAGCCGCAACCTCCCCGAGGCGGTGCTCGCGCGCATACTTTCCGTCATGGGCATGCTCAGCATCGGCTTTTTGTGTTTCCTTCTACTCACCTCGAATCCCTTCGAGCGCCTGCTTTCTCCTCCGTCAGACGGACGCGATCTCAACCCGCTCTTGCAAGATCCCGGCATGGTCATCCACCCGCCCATGCTATACATGGGTTACGTGGGATTCTCGGTGGTCTTCGCTTTCGCCATCGCAGCTTTGATAGGCGGGCAATTGGACGCTGCCTGGGCGCGATGGTCGCGTCCATGGACCACGGCGGCCTGGTCCTTCCTCACCGTCGGTATTGCGCTGGGCAGCTGGTGGGCTTATTACGAATTGGGATGGGGCGGCTGGTGGTTCTGGGATCCAGTGGAAAACGCTTCTTTCATGCCCTGGTTGGTGGGCACGGCGCTCATCCACTCCCTCATGGTCACGGAGAAGAGTGGCGGATTCAAGATCTGGACGGTGCTGCTGGCCATCATCGCCTTCTCCTTGAGTCTCCTGGGAACGTTTCTAGTGCGCTCGGGTGTGCTGACCTCGGTACACGCTTTCGCAACGGACCCCAAGCGCGGCGTGTTCATCTTGAGCTTTCTGGTGATAGTGATCGGCGGTTCCCTGGCGCTGTTTGCGTGGCGTGCACCCAAGGTGGGTTTGGGAGGTAAATTCGAATTGCTTTCGCGCGAAACCCTACTGCTTTCCAACAATGTGCTTCTAATGGCCGCTTCGGGATCCGTGCTCCTAGGCACGCTCTACCCCTTGTTCCTCGATGCGCTTGGCATGGGAAAAATTTCCGTGGGGCCGCCTTATTTCGAGGCGGTTTTCGTGCCGTTGATGGCGCCCGCCATGTTTCTCATGGCCGTAGGCCCGGTTGCCCGGTGGAAGCAAGCGGCATTGCCTGACATCTTCGTGCAACTCAGATGGGCGGCCGCGGTGGCCGCCGTGTGCGCTGTCGCGCTGCCCTATGTGATGGGTAAATGGACCCCGATTATTGGACTGGGCATGCTCATGGCCGCGTGGATTATCGCCTCGGGGTTCGCCGGTATGCATGCCCGTTTGAAGAATCTAGCCCAAGGTGCGGGCGGGCCTTGGCACGGCCAATTCCGCTCTCTGTCCCGGGGTTACTTGGGGATGCTGACAGCGCACTTTGGCGTGGGCGTGTTCATCATCGGTGTGACCTGCGTGCGCGGCTACGAGACGGAGCAAGACGTGCGCATGAACATTGGCGATAGCGTCGCGCTCGGTGGTTACAGTTTCAAACTTGCGCAACTGGAGAACTACCAGGGTCCCAACTACGAATCCGTGCGCGGCACCATGGAGGTGTCGCGTAACGGCAAGCTCACGCAGACCTTGCATCCGGAGAAGCGATTTTATCCTGTGCAGCAGATGCCCATGACCGAGGCTGCCATCGATACCGGTTTCACCCGCGACCTTTATGTTTCCTTGGGCGAAGCGCTTAGCAAGGATAGCTGGATCGTGCGCATCTACCACAAACCATTCATCGACTGGATCTGGGGCGGAGCTTTCCTCATGGCGCTAGGAGGCGTCATCGCGATCACAGACCGGCGTTACCGCTTGGAGAGGAAAGCGCAGACTCACGAGAGCACTCCTCGGGCCGCCACGGCGGAGGCCACGGCATGATGCGCTTTGGATTGCCTCTGGCGATTTTCTTGGTTGTGGCGGCGTTCTTGTATAAAGGCCTCGCACTCAACCCCAGGGAAATTCCCAGCCCGCTGATCGGTAAGCCCGCGCCGCCTTTCTCCTTGCAGCGCTTGGATAACCCCGCGCAAATGGTGAGCGAGAAATACTTGCAAGGCCAAGTGTGGATGCTCAATGTGTGGGCCTCGTGGTGCGTGTCGTGTTTGCAGGAGCACCCTTTGCTGGTGGAATTTTCCAAGGACGGTTCGGTTCCCATCTACGGACTTAACTACAAGGACCACAAGCCGCAGGCCGATGCGTGGTTGGGCAAGCACGGCAATCCGTACACCGCGTCGTTGATGGATCCCGAGGGCAAGGTGGGTATCGATTACGGTGTCTACGGCGTACCCGAGACTTACATCATCGACCAGCAAGGCATCATTCGCTTCAAGCAAATAGGCCCGGTGGATCGCACGGTGTTAAGAGACCAGATCGTTCCTCTGGTCAAACGACTGCAGGGTAGTTGATGATGCGCGTATTGCTAGGGCTACTGATGCTGGGGGCGGCCTTCCAGGTGCGCTCGGACGATGCTCAAACCGAACACCGCCTCAAGGTATTGTCCGCGGAGCTGCGCTGCTTGGTGTGCCAAAACCAGTCGTTGGCGGATTCCAACGCGGATCTCGCCATCGATTTGCGCAATGAAGTGAGGGCACAGATCGTAGCCGGTAAAACTGACGAGCAGATCAAGGATTATCTGGTGCGGCGCTACGGTGATTTTGTCTTGTACCGCCCCATGTTGAAGAACACGACCTATCTGCTTTGGGCGGGACCCTTCTTGCTCTTGCTGGCGGGTGCGGGCGCCATGTTCGCCTACATCAAACGCCGCCGCGCGGCGCAGGAGGAACCCGCATTAACCGAGGAGCAACGGGTGCGCGCGCGCGAACTGCTGGACACGGGCACCGCCAGCAAGCAGAGCGGCCCGTGACGATGTTTTGGACAGTCGCGGTCATACTCGCCCTAGGAATGGGGGTTTGGATCGCGCGCCCGCTGTGGCGGCACCCGTTGCCAATAGAGCCTGTGGGCTCAATCGCCTCTGTCTATCGCGACCAACTGGAAGAACTCAGTACGGATTTGGCGCAGGGTACCCTTACGCAGGCTCGCTACGCAGCTGCCCGCGAGGAATTGGAGAGGAGGGCGTTGCAAGAAACCGCGCAGAGCGCGCACCACGCAAACCCCACGGCATCGCGTGCGCTGGCCGCAACCCTATTCGTGGTCTTGCCTCTTGCGGCTTTGGCGTTGTACTGGATGCTCGGCCATCCCCAGGCCATCGGTACGCCCAAGCAGGCGGCCGCCGATTCCTCGGCCATGACTCCGGAACACTTTTCCGAGATGACCGAAAAATTGGCCGAGCGGCTGCGGCAAGATCCTTCCGATGCCCGCGCGTGGTTGATGCTCGCCAAGGCCTACAAGGTACAGGACCGCATCAAGGACGCCGCCGCTGCCCTGGAAAAAGGCATTGCCCTCAAACCCGATGATCCCGACATGCTCACGGAGTACGCGGAAGTGCTGGCGATGGCGCAAGGCGGCAGTTTCGCGGGAAAACCCGAGCAGGCCATTCAGCGCGCGTTGAGCGTTGCACCCAATCACGCGAAGGGACTCACCATGGCAGGTGCACTGGCTTTCGAAAAGAAGAATTACTCCGGGGCCGTTGCCCATTGGCAGAAACTTTTCAAGCAACTGAAACACGATCCGGAGCTACAAAAAGCGCTGCTGGCTGGTATCGCGGAGGCGAGCCGCCTGCGCACGGTGGCCAATACACCGGCTCAAGCTATTACGGGCCGGGTGCAACTAGATGCCGGACTGGCCGGCAGCATCGACCCGGCCGACACGGTGTTTATATTCGCGCGTGGTGAGGAGGGTCCCGGCATGCCGGTGGCGGCCATGCGCAGGCAAGCGCGCGAACTTCCCATCTCCTTTCGCTTGGACGACACCTACGCGGTGAATCCCTCGGTGCGGCTCGGTAGCTTGCCCAGTATCGTGGTGGGCGCACGTATTTCCAAGTCGGGAGACGCAAGTCCGCACCAAGGAGATTTGCAGGCCCTGAGCGCACCGCTGAAGCTGGGCGCCAGCGGCGTGGTTCTGACGATTAACGAGGTGGTGAAATGAAGTGGCGTGCGCGGATTGCCCTGGCGGCATTCGGATTATCTTCCTTGGGGCTCGCGCAATCGCCTTCGCCTCTGCGCGCGGACGTGGAATTTTTCATCGCCAACATGGTGGAACGGCATGGCATGGACGCCCAGTCGTTGCGCGAGCTATTCGCCAACTTGAAATCCACGGCTCGCATCGTCAAGGCCGTCTCGGCACCGGCCACGGCCAAGCCTTGGCATGAGTTCCGTCCGCTCTTCGTGGACAAGAAACGCATCGAGGGCGGCGTCAAGTTCTGGAACGATAACCAGGCGGCTCTTACCCGTGCGAGCGAAGCGTTTCGCGTACCCGAGGCCCTTATTGTCTCCATTATCGGTATCGAGACCCGGTACGGCAAGCAGGTGGGGACTCACCGGGTACTGGACGCACTCTACACGCTGGGGTTCGAGTTGCCCGGCCGTAACGAGTACTTCAAGAGCGAGATGGAAGAATTTTTGTTGCTCGCGCGCGAGAAAGCCTGGGATCCGCGCGCGATAAAGGGTTCCTACGCCGGAGCCATGGGTCTGCCGCAATTCATGCCCAGCAGCTACCGCAAGTACGCCATCGATTTCAGCGAGAACGATAAGGTGGATTTGTGGACCGAGGTTTCCGACGTGATTGGTAGCGTGGCGAATTACATGAACCAATTCGGCTGGCGAGACGGCGAGCCCGTCGCCATTCCAGCGCGTTTCGAGGGTTCCGACGCACAGGCGCTTCTCGCCCTGGGCCTTAAGCCGCATACCTCCATATACGAACTCAAGCAGCTAGGGGTGGTGCCTGTGGGGGAGGTGGATGAATCCTTGCAGGCCGCGCTTTTCACCCTTGACGTTCCCGAGGGGCAGGATTACTGGCTGGGACTCAATAACTTCAACACGATATTGCAGTACAACCGTAGCCGCAATTACGCCATGTCCGTCCACCAGTTGTCCCTGGAGATCGCGCGAGAACGCGAGCGTCTCGCGCTAGCGGGACAGGAACTGTCCGGCAAGCCAGGCGCTCGCCTCGCGCCTCGCTAGTCCGTTGTATCGTTAGTCCCTTGCTTTCTTGAGGCGGTAGAGCGCCTCCAGCGCTTCGCGTGGCGAAAGCGCGTCCGGATCGATGCCTTCGAGCATTTCCCCGAGGGCATCGCGCGGCGCCACGGGGGCCGGGGCCGCGAACAGATCTCCTTGCTGGTGGGCCACGGCGCTTCTCGATTCAAGTTCCGCGAGTTTGCGCTTTGCGCCGCGAATGGCGGCAACGGGAATGCCGGCCAGTTGCGCCACTTGAATGCCATAACTTTGGTTCGCGGGGCCTTCTTGCACGCTGTGCAGGAACACGATACGGTCCTTGTGCTCCACGGCGTGCACATGCACGTTGGCCACGTCTTCGTGGAGTTGCGCCAATTGGATCAACTCGAAGTAATGCGTGGCGAATAATGTGTAGGCGCGATTCTTTTCCACCAAATGCACGGCGATCGCCCAAGCCAGCGATAACCCATCGAAGGTGGACGTACCGCGGCCCACTTCGTCCATCAGCACCAAGCTGCGGGATGTGGCGTTATGCAGAATTTCCGCCGCCTCGGTCATCTCGACCATGAAGGTGGAGCGGCCCCCGGCCAAATCGTCCGAGGCGCCGATGCGGGTGAAGATGGCGTCCAAGGGCCCCAATTGCGCGCGCTTCGCGGGGACGAAAGAACCGCAATGGGCGAGCAAGGCGATGAGGGCCAGTTGCCGCATGTAGGTGGATTTACCGCCCATGTTGGGACCGGTGACCAAGAGAAGTTTTCGGCGGTGGCCAAGGCGTACATCATTGGGAACGAACTCGCCGGCCTGCTGTTCCACCACGGGATGCCGGCCCGCCTCGACGATGATCTCGTCCAGGTTCGAGAAGGTTGGGCGGGATAGACCGAGCGCCTCGGCGCGCCTGGCGAAACAAACCAGCACATCCAATTCGGCGAGCGCTCGTGCTACTTGCTGAAACCATGGAATTTCGGCTGTGAGGTCCTCCAGTAGCACGTCGTAAAGATATTTCTCTCTCGCCAGCGCGCGGTCTTGCGCCGAGAGCGCTTTATCTTCGAAGCTTTTGAGTTCCGGGGTGATGTAGCGCTCGGCGTTCTTAAGGGTTTGGCGTCTCCTGTAGTCCGCCGGTACGCTCTCGGACCGCGCGCGGCTCACCTCGATGTAAAAACCGTGCACCCGGTTATATTCGACCTTGAGATTGGCGATTCCGGAGCGCTGGCGCTCGCGCGATTCGAGATCCAGCAAGAAGGCACCGCAATCGTTTTGAATGGCTCGCAGTTCGTCCAGCTCCGCATCGAATCCATCGGCGATCACGCCACCCTCTCGTACTACGGCACCAGGTTCGGGCCTTAGAGCGCGAGTCAAGAGAGCAAGCACCTGGGGCCTTGGTTCCAGTTGGTTGCCCAATTCCTGTAACCGCGTGCTACCGAATGAATCCAAGGGATCGCGAAGGGAGTGAAGCTGATGCAAGGTTTCTCGCAGCGCGGCGAGTTCCTTGGGCCGGGCAGACCTTAGCGCGATACGCGTGGCTATGCGTTCCACGTCGGCGCATTGAGCCAGATGGCGCCGCAGCGTCGCGGGGCCGCCCGGCATTCCGCCGTGGCACAGCGTCTCCACCGCTTCTAGCCTGGCTTCGATCTCGGTGCGGTCGCGCAGTGGATGATGCAACCACCGCCGCAAGGTTCGGCTACCCATGCTGGAGGCGCAGTCGTCTAGCAAGGAAAACAACGTTGGCGCATTTTCTCCGCGCAGGGTCTCGGAAATTTCGAGATTGCGGCGGGTCTGCGCATCGAGCCGTACATATTGATCGGAGGGTTCCCGCGCGATGGTGCGTATGTGGGCGAGCGATTGCGTTTGCGTACTCTTGCAATATTCGAACAATGCACCTGCCGCGCCCAGGGCAAGGTTCAACCCCTCCACGCCGAAGCCCGCAAGGTCGCGCGTGCCGAAATGCTCGCAAAGGACGCGTTGTGCTCGGTCAGGGTCGAATTTCCAAGCGGCCAAGCTCTTTTGTGCCGCCGTAGCGATGGCGAGTTCTTGCGAGTCGTCGGGCATGAGCAGTTCGGCCGGGCGCAGCCGCTCCAGTTCCGGCGCAAGCCTGCTTCTTGAAATTTCGAATACCCGGAACTCTCCCGAGGCGAATCCTATCCACGCAATTCCCGCCCGGTCAGGCGAAAGCGCGACGGCGGCCAGAAGATTATCTTGGCGCTCGTCCAAGAGGCTCGCATCCACCAATGTTCCAGGCGTAATCACACGGGTGACTTGCCGCTCGACGGGGCCCTTGGACGTGCCCGGATCGCCTATTTGCTCGCAGATGGCAACGGACTCGCCCAGTCTCACCAGTTTGGCGAGGTATTGATCCGCGGCATGATAAGGGACGCCCGCCATCTTGATTGGGCTACCAGCCGATTGTCCGCGCGAGGTGAGGGTGATGTCCAAGAGACGGGACGCTCGTTCGGCGTCCTCGTGAAACAATTCGTAAAAATCCCCCATGCGGTAGAACAGCAACATTCCGGGGTACCGAGCCTTGATGCTCAAGTACTGCTGCATCATGGGAGTATGCGTGGGCGTCATTCGTGTTGTCTTGCTGGAGGGGGAAGACCGGGTTACCGGGAAGAGCCGGCAATCGATAGAGGGTGGCTGGGGGCGAGCATTTTCCCGATAATAGGGGCTTACCTCAAGCTTGTTCGTGTTCATTTTCAGTGTCCGTGATGTATCCTTGAGGGGGATGCTGTGCCCGGGAGTGAATTGATACGAGATATTACATGTCGCCGTAACAATACCGGGGGCAGCATGCGGACTGGCGCACGGACATTTTCTCGGCCGGCGTGATTTTCTACGAGCTTCTAACGGGCGAAAAACCTTTCCCCGGTACGACCAGTGCCCCGGTGATGCACCGGGTGCTGTTGGAGGAGCCACTCAACCCTTCGGTCATCAACACTCAACTCCCCAAGGAGCTCGACGCGGTAGCGCTAAGCGCCCTTGCCAAGGACTACCAGGAGCGCTTTCAATCGGCGCGTGAATTCTTGCAGATGATCGACACCGTGTTGCGCCGCCATTCGGGCCCCGGGCGTGCGCGTGAGGTCTCCCAGCAAGCACCGGTTATTGGCGATCCGCAGGCGCTGTCCATCGATCCTTCCGCCTCGCTGGGGCGCGCTAGTGCCGGGGGCAACCGCTTGAGCGCGGCCCGGCGGCTTTCCACCACGCTCCAGCGGGGTCCAGCCAGCCGCGGCCAGGCTGTCATTCCCCCGGCGGCAAAGGCGCTCAGAATCGAACCGACCCTTGACCATCCGGTGGCGTGGGAAAGGTTGGACGATGCGCGCGCGCGCATCCTCTTTGTGGATGATGAAGAGCGCATCCTCACGGCGCTGCGTTCTGTATTCAGGGTGCATTACCAGGTGGTGACCTGCGCGCAACCGCTCGAGGCGCTGGCGCTCGTCGAAAGTTCCAGCTTTCCCGTGGTGGTGAGCGACCAGAGAATGCCGGGAATGCTAGGCGTGGAATTCCTACGCAAGGTAAGAGATATTTCGCCGGCCTCGGTGCGCATCCTTCTGACCTGGTATTCCGATCTCGCCTCCATGGTGGGCTCCATTAACGAGGGCGAGGTCTACCGGTTCATCAGCAAACCTTGGGATACCCAGGAGATTCTGGAGGTGGTGGCCGAGGCCGCCAGCATCGGTAACCGGCTGCTCAAGCGCGGCATTACCGCCGAGTTGCCGCCCCCCATCACCCCCGATGCGGTGCTGGTGATCGACGAGTCGCGCGAGACCTACAACGAGATCGTGGGTTTTCTCGAAGGCGCGGCGGAGGTGGTGTACGCGAGAGGTATCACCGATGCCTTGAGCGTATTGCAGAAACGCGAGACCGCCGTGGTAATCGCCGATGTCGATAGCGGTTTGGACAATTACCTCGTGTTCCTGAATGTGCTAAAGCGAGAACGCCCCGAGATACTGGTGATCGCGCTCACTTCGGCTTCGGATTCCGAATACGTGATTCAATTCATCAGCTCGGCGCAGATCTACCGCTTTCTCAACAAGCCGGTGAACTTCGGTCTCATGGAACAGTATGTGCGCTCGGCCATCGCGCAACACGAGGCGTATCGCGCGACTCCCGAATTACTTGACAAACACTCGGTGCACGAATCCCGGCAGGCCGTCGAATCCACGATCGCACGCTGGATTAAGGATGGACTGCGATCTTTGCGCGGCAGACTCGCATCTCCAAGACACTAGCCCCTAAGCGCAGCCGTGATATGCGGCTTTAAGGCCGCAACCAATTGTTCATAAATCTTCGGTGACCCGGCGATAATTCGCCCGGATTGCATGAATCCATTGCCGCCTTCCAGATCGCCCACCAATCCGCCGGATTCGGTGATGAGCAGGGCGCCCGCCGCCATATCCCAGGGAGCTAGCCCGATCTCGAAAACCCCGTCCAACCGCCCGGCGGCCACGTTTGCAAGATCGAGGGCCGCGGCCCCTGGGCGGCGTATACCGGCGGTCTTTTGCATGAGATCCTTGAGCATCGCGCCATAGGCGTCGATGTGCTCGAACATGCGGAAGGGAAATCCCGTGCCGATCAACCCGTCGATGAGTTTGTCGCGTTTGGAGACCCGTAGGCGCCGGTCGTTCAAGAATGCGCCGCGTCCGCGCGTCGCGGTGTACAAATCATTGCGGCATGGATCGTAGATCACGGCGTGCGTCAGCACGCCCTTGTAGGCCAGTCCGATGGATACCGCATACTGCTCGAATCCATGCAAGAAATTAGTGGTGCCATCGAGGGGGTCGATGATCCAAAGATAGTCCGATTTGCCGGTGGCACCACTCTCCTCTGCTAGAATCGCGTGGTCCGGATAGCTCGCATGCAGCGTCTCGATGATGGCTTCCTCGGCGGCGCGATCGACCTCGGATACCAAATCGTTCAAGCTCTTGTGCCGGACTGTCAGGGCGTCCAGATTTTGAGCCCCGCGGCTGATCACCCGGCCTGCATTGCGGGCGGCCTTTACCGCGATGCTGACCATGGGATGAAGAGTGGACATGTGAATGTTCTCTTGCGGAAAAAGGGAACCCAGCATTCTAGCCTGCTTCACGTACCGATCGATGTCCCACCCTTCGCCGTTAATGATTCCGTGTCCCTAGATCTTGGCGTTATGAGCCCGCACGCGCTCCTCGGGCGTGTGCGCGTGGTGCTATCTCATCCGAGCCACCCCAGGAACATCGGCGCGGCGGCGCGCGCCATGAAGACCATGGGCTTGTCGCGGCTCTATCTGGTGAATCCACTGAAATTCCCGCATCCGGAAGCAACGGCTTTGGCGGCGCACTCCACGGACATCCTGGAGCGCGCGCGGGTCTGCCAGTCCCTGGACGAGGCCCTCACGGGGACGGTTTTCGCCGTGGCCAGTACGGCTAGAGTACGCGGGCTCGCACACGAACAGTTGAGCGCTCGCGAAGCGGGCCACAGAATCGCCGTGGAGGCGGCGCGTGGCGAGGTCGCTCTCGTCATGGGGACGGAGAAGTGGGGGCTGACCACGGAGGAGGTAAGCCGCTGCAATGTGCTGGCGGTCATCCCCTCGAGCCCTGATTTCTCGTCTTTGAATCTGGCGGCTGCGGTGCAGGTGTTTGCATACGAAATCTACCAGGCGGTGGCGAAGCCTGCCGGCCAACGAATCACCGATCTACCAGCATCCCATGAAGAGACCGAGCATTTCTTGTCTCACTTGGAGGACGTCTTATATCAAGTGCAATTCCTCAACGACCATCATCCCAAGAAGATCATGTTGCGCCTACGCCGCTTATTCGCCCGCGCTCGCATGGAGAAGAAGGAAGTGCGTATTCTGCGGGGGGTACTCACCGAAATTCAGAAGAATCTGAGGCCTGAGGCCCTGAACTTGTCACGTAAAGATTGATCGAAACGCCCGGGTATTGTAAAGTTGAGGAAATTAGTCGGGGATTCCTTCGAGGGCGAGAGCATGAGACTTACGACCAAAGGCAGGTTTGCCGTCACCGCAATGATGGATTTGGCGATGCGAGAGGGCACGGGCCCCGTGTCCCTGGCCTCCATTTCCGAGCGCCAGAAAATATCGTTGTCTTATCTGGAGCAGCTCTTCGGGCGCCTGCGGCGAGAGGGTTTGGTGAGTAGTGTTCGGGGGCCAGGAGGGGGATACCGTCTGGGTAAGGGTGTTGAGGAAATTTCCGTGGCCGAAATTATCTTGGCCGTGGACGAACCCATCGACACCACCGGGTGCGCGGGCCAGGAGAATTGCAAGGATGACAACGGCAAGTGTCTGACCCACGATTTGTGGATGTCATTGAATCATAAGATATTCGACTACCTGGGTTCCGTCAGTATCGGGCAATTGGTGGCGAAGCAGAAGAACGCCAAGCAAGGCGTCGTCGAAATCAAGGATCACCGGCTCCACCGGCGAGAAGGTGTGACGGCTAGAGTTTAGGCAGGGAGGCAATTTTGAAGTCTGGAGTAAACAGTGGCGATTCAACTAACTGAGCGAGCAGCGAAGCAGATCAAGCGGTCCTTGGAAAAGCGCGGTAAAGGCTTGGGGCTGCGCTTGGGTATCAAGAAGGTGGGATGCTCGGGATTGGCCTATACCTTCGACTACGCCGACGACATCGGCGATGGCGACCAGTTGTTCGAGGCCCACGAAGTGAAAGTCGTGGTGGATGGCGAGGCCTTGAAGGTGATCGACGGCTCGACCCTGGATTTCGTCAGGGAAGGACTCAAGGAATCCTTCAAGTTCGACAACCCCAACGCCAAGAGCCAATGCGGGTGCGGCGAGAGTTTCAATGTATAGATTCCCATGAGCGCCGTACTCGAAAACCTCGTCAACCAGCCCTATAAGCACGGTTTTATCACCGACATCGAATCCGATGTCGTGCCCAAGGGTCTGAACGAGGACGTGATACGGCTGATTTCCATGAAGAAGGAAGAGCCTGAATGGCTCCTGGAATTTCGCCTCAAGGCTTACCGGCACTGGCTGACCATGACCGAGCCGGTCTGGCCCAACGTGAAGTACCCGAAGATCGATTTTCAAGACATCAGCTACTACGCCGCGCCCAAGCCCAAGAAGAAGCTCAATTCCATGGATGAGGTCGATCCGGAGTTACTGCGCACTTTCGAGAAGCTGGGCGTGCCGATGCACGAGCGGCAAGCCTTGGCTGGCGTGGCGGTGGACGTCATCTTCGACAGCGTATCGGTGACCACCACTTACAAGAAAAAGCTCGCCGAAGTGGGGGTGATTTTTTGTTCTTTTTCCGAGGCGGTGAAGGACCATTCGGAGCTTATCAAGAAATATCTGGGCAGCGTGGTTCCGGCTGGGGACAATTTCTATGCGGCGCTCAATTCGGCGGTATTCACCGACGGTTCCTTCTGCTTCATCCCAAAGGGCGTGCGCTGCCCCATGGAGTTGTCCACGTATTTCCGGATCAATACGCAGGATTCCGGGCAGTTCGAGCGCACCTTGATCGTGGCGGAGGAGGGCAGCCACGTGTCCTATCTCGAAGGTTGCACGGCGCCTAAGTTCGATACCAACCAACTGCATGCCGCCGTGGTGGAACTGGTGGCGTTGGACAATGCCGAGATCAAGTACTCCACGGTGCAGAATTGGTATGCGGGCGACAAGGACGGCGTGGGAGGCATCTACAACTTCGTCACCAAGCGCGGCTTATGTAAAGGCGTGCGCTCCAAGATCTCCTGGACGCAGGTGGAAACCGGCTCCGCCATCACCTGGAAATACCCCTCGTGCGTGCTCCAAGGCGATGAGTCCACCGGAGAGTTTTACTCCGTGGCGCTCACCAATCATCACCAGCAAGCCGACACTGGGACCAAGATGGTCCACATCGGCCGCAATACCAAGAGCACCATCATCAGCAAGGGCATATCGGCGGGGAAATCGATCAACAGCTACCGCGGCTTGGTAAAGATCAGTCCCAAGGCCGCGGGTGCGCGCAATTACTCTCAGTGCGATTCCATGTTGATCGGCCAAGCTTGCGCCGCCAGCACCTTTCCATATATCGATGTGCAGAACAAAACGGCCACCGTGGAACACGAGGCCACCACATCCAAGATCGGGGAGGACCAATTGTTCTATTTCGCGAGCCGCGGCATCGGCACCGAGGAAGCCGTGTCCATGATCATCAACGGTTTTTGCAAGGACGTGTTCACACAGTTGCCCATGGAATTCGCCGTGGAGGCTACCAAGCTGCTGGGCCTCAAGCTAGAAGGAAGTGTTGGATGATCGCAATAAGCGCGAGCACCTTGCTCGAAGTGCGCGGATTGGCCGCGTCCGTCGCGGGTGTGTCCATTCTCAAGGGTATCGATATCACCGTGAAGGCTGGGGAAGTGCACGCCATCATGGGGCCGAACGGCTCGGGCAAGAGCACGTTCTCCAAGGTTCTGGCGGGGCATCCTTC